>CAJLAN010000167.1 GCA_905204635.1 uncultured Collinsella sp.
CCGGCAGATGGGCTATATCAGCTGGAAGGACCTTAATCCCGATGAAGAGCGCCGTGTGCTGCGCACATCGTCGCCCTCGACCGAGGACATCTATCTTCCCGATTTGGTGCGGATTGGGGCCGCAAGCGGCGAGGTGCAAGAGGATTTGTGCTTGCTGGTAGGGTCTGCAGCGCAGCGCCGCCGTATTCTTGGCGTGAGCTGGTCCGTATGCTCCGAGTTGCCCGCCGGCTCGATTCTAGAGGTGGAACCGGGGGTGGACAGTCTATCTCCCGAGGCCCTTTGCGTAGCCGTCGCGCGCGAGGTCGGCTGCATCCAGGCATTTGCCCTGGCCCAGGAGCTGTGCTCTAAGATTTCACTGAGTGACCGCGGGAAGTATCTGCCTCCCTACACCTCGCCTGTCGTGAACAAATTGGCAAAGGACAAAGACCAGCCGCCAGATGTCGGTTACTTTGAGGTCGAGTCCGTGCTGACACCCGATTGCCTGGTAGATTACCTCGCGGCATGCAAGGGGAGCGCGGCCAAGCAGCTGCGGCGGCTGTGTCCCTATCTGTCGGAAAACCTGCGTTCACCCATGGAGTGCATCATGCTTGCCATGTTTTCGCTTCCGTTTTCCTATGGCGGATTTGCCTGTGGTCCCTTTAAGACCGACTACAAGATCGAGTTCAACGACCGTGCACAGGCGATCTCGGGGATGCCGCATGCGGTTTGCGATGCCTTTCAGGAAGCAGCCCGGTTTGACTTGGAATACAACGGTGAGCTGGGCCATTCCTCTCGGAGGGGACGTATCCATGATGAAAAGCGCAACACGGGCTTGATTACTATGGGAATCGAGGTCGCGACGGTCAACAACGAAATGCTCTGTGACATGGAAGCGATGGAAGCACTCGCATGGCGCATCCACCAGCGTATGCGAAAGCGGTACCGGAATCGTGTCGATGCCCGCAGGAAAAAGCAAGAGGCGCTGCTTAACACGCTGCGGGCGTGTTTTGGGCTTAAACCCGCCTAACAATGCTCTGAAACAGGGAGTTGGATATATGCTCTGGCCAAAATATAGCAAATATGAGTACTGCTACAAATTCAGTAACAGTAAAATCAGGGATTTTGGGACTGGAAGATGGGGTAAATTAGAAAGTTATTAAACAAATGTGGAATATCCTGGCATCAATCTGACGTTATAGAGCGTGAAAACAGCTTGCAGAGCCAAAAACTCCTGCTACTAAATTGGTAACAGTACTCATATTTGCTATTTTTTGGCCACGGCACCCTGAGACGGGTGCCCCGGAGCTCCCCGTAGGGGAGCTCCGGGCTTCATAGGGGCACGAATAGCCCGCTCCGACCTGCGAAATCTGTACTCGCGATGCGAATAACGCCCCTAACCTTAAACTTTAGCTTGAACTTAGCTATAATGCGCTACGTTCCTGCCAGGCTGTGGTTGCGGACGGACGAAATGCCCGTCCTAGTCCAAGACAGACGCGGTCAAAGGGATCCACGTAAGCGACCGCGTGCGCGCGGCGCGATCATGGCGCGTCCTAGATGTAAGCCGCACCGTCCGTTCTACTTTCTTTGGGGCAATACCGCCTCGCGGGCGAGCGGGTCAGTCGTGAAGGTGGCTGCGGCCTCCCGAGCAAACACCCCGGTGCGCAAGTGTGGGGTCAAATACCAGGTCAGCTGGTGGGAACAACCTGATATTCCGCGCAACGCACGGATCGTATACGACACAGAAGGCAGGGTAGTGGACATGGTGAGGGGCAGCTTGATGCACGCGGCTCGGTTAGGTGCTGGGACCGCAGCGGTCATCGCCGTTTTGGGCCTGAGCGGATGCGCGTTCAACCCGCTGTCTACGTTCACGACTCCCACGATCGACCAGATCGAGTACGAGACCGTCACGCCGGCGGTGTCGGACGACGCCCTGGTCACTCCCGGAACCCTGACGGTCGCCCTCGATACTTCCGATGCGCCGCAGGCCATGCAGGACGCCGACGGCGAGCTCACGGGGTATGCGGTTGACGCCGCCCGCGCCCTCGCAAGCCGCATGGGCCTTAAGGTCTCCTTTGTCGATGCGTCTTCGGCAGGTTCCGCGCTCGGCGACAAAAAGGCCGATATCTTTATCGGCGAGATTAACTCCACGGACGGGGACATTAGCTCGCTCGGCACCTGCCTGTACGATGCCACTTCCGTGTTCGGTAAAACTAGCGATGGTGGGTCGCTAAGCGTTTCCACCGATACCCTTAACGCGTCTACTCTGGGTGTCCAAATGTCCTCGGCCTCGCAGGAGGCGCTTGCTAAGCAGAGCATCACCGCCAATCAAAAGACCTACTCCAACATCAACGAGTGCTTTGAGGCGCTTGAGTCCGGCGAGGTCGACTATGTGATCTGCGACTCCACGGCCGGCGGCTACCTTGCACGCCTGATGAGCGAGGTCTCCTATGTCGGTTCGCTCGAGGCGCCCTCGACGCTTGGTGTTGCGGGCCTCTCGTCCAATGACGAACTGTGCCGTGCCGTGAGCGATGCCCTCGACGGCATCACGGTCGACGGTACGCTCGAGGCAGTCCACTGCGTCTGGTATGGCAGGATGCCCTACGACCTCACCACTAAGACGGTTTCGGGCGCTAACGTGCAACCGGGCGACTCTGAGTCCAGTGAGACCACGTCCTCCGGCAGCGAGTCCTCCGATTCCAACAATGAGACCGCATCCTCCGAGGACAAATCGTCCAGCCAGGAAGGCACCATCACCGACGACGACATTAACAAACTCAATAGCTAGTTATTGCTAGGGGTGGTGTCTCCTATACGTTGGAAAGGACACCTTTTCACGGTTTCAACACGCACTGCCGGGCTTCCCCGATGGGGGAGCCCGGCTTTTTCATCCCAATAAAACCAGCAGGTCAAAGCCAATTTTCGGGACCAAATACAAAGCCGTTGGCCCCCTCCTATAGCGCACTTTGCCACAGAAAAGTGCGAGACTTCGGTATGCGGTATCAAGCAATCGTTATTCGGGTCTTTGGGAATCCGCGTGATTAAATGCACGGCAATGGGTACATAGCCAGTACAGTAAGTCCCCGAGGCAGATTGGAGCCACGTATGGATATCAAGGTTTCTGGACGCAAGACGACGGTAACCGATGCTCTGCGTGCGCATGTGGATGAGAAGATCGGCGAGGCGCTCAAGGTTTTCGATATCGAGCCCATGACGGTCGACGTTGTACTTCGCTATGAGAAGAACCCCTCGAACCCCAACCCGGCAATCGTCGAGGTTACGGTTCGTGTCCGCGGTTCGGTGATTCGCGTTGCCGAGCACGGTGCAGATATGTACGCCGCCATCGACCTCTCCGCCGATAAGGTCACTCGCCAGCTGCGCAAGTTCAAGACCAAGGTCGTGGACAACCGCCAGGGCGGTGCCAGCGCAGCGGATGTCGCACCGGTCGAGCGCGTCGAGGATCTGGCCGACCTGCTGCTGCCCGAGGAGGAGGACGACCTGCTCGTCCGCGAGAAGGTCATCGATGTCACCCCGATGACTGAGGAGCAGGCGCTGGTGCAGACCGATCTGCTCGGCCACGACTTCTACGTGTTCGAGAACGCGACGACTGGCCTCATCAATGTGGTGTATCACCGTAAGAATGGTGGATATGGCATCATCAAGCCCCGCATCGAAACACTTGACGAGTAAAATACGTTAACTTGCATGAGTTAACGGCTGGCGGCCATCCCATGCGGGTGGCCGCCTTTTTACGTAAGGAGTCGCTTTGATGGACAAGGCTGCATCTACCGGCCATTCTGACCGCTGCCGCATCGTCGTCGATACCTGCTGCGACTTTAGCCCCGAGGTCGCTGCGAACCTCGATGTCGATATCTTGGGCTTCCCCTTTATCATCGATGGCGAGGAGCGCACGGACGATATCTGGTCGAGCATGAGCCCTAAGGAGTTCTACGACCGCATGCGCGCCGGTGCCCGCGTGTCCACCTCGGCTGTGTCGCTCGGTCGCTATATCGAGTTCTTTACCGAGTGCGCCAAAGAGGGCACACCCACGGTCTACCTGTGCTTTACCTCGGCGCTGTCGTCGAGCTACAACTCCGCGTGCCAGGCGGCAGATGCCGTGCGCGCCGAGTATCCCGATTTTGAGCTGTACGTGGTCGACAACGCTCTGCCCTGTGCAACCGGCGCGCTCTTGGCGCTCGAGGCCGTGCGCCAGCGCTCGGCGGGACTCACCGCCAAGCAGCTGGTCGACTGGGCAAACGAGGCAAAGACCTACGTCCACGGTTACTTTACGCTCGAGAGCTTCGACGCGCTGGCTGCCGGCGGCCGCATTCCGCCCGCGGCGGCGCAACTCACGGCAAAGCTCGATGTCAAGCCCGAGCTCTCCTACGACCTTGCCGGCTCGATGTCGCTGATCGGCGGCAA
>CAJLAN010000168.1 GCA_905204635.1 uncultured Collinsella sp.
CATGTGGCCGTCGATGTTCTCGTCGGAGAAGGGGGTGAAGGGCTTATAGTCCATGACGATGATGTCCGCCGCCGCACCGGCCTTCAGCACGCCCAGGGTGGCGGGGAAGTACTTCTCACCGATTTTGGCGTTGTTGCGGAACAGCATGTCCGTCACCTCGCACCAGCCCACGTTGGGCATGCAGGCGTTGTGGCGCTGGATGGTGAGGGCCACCTTGATGCTCTCCAGCATGTCGTTGGTGTAGGCGTCGGTGCCCATGCCCAGCAGGATGCCCCGCTTGTAGAGCTGGATCACCGGGCAGATGCCGATGGCGTTGCCCATGTTGCTCTCCGGGTTATTCACCACCATGGTGTTGGTGTGCTGGATGATCTCCATCTCGGCGGTGTTGACGTGGATGCAGTGGCCCAGAATGGTCTTGGAGCCCAGAATGCCGTGGTCCTGGAGGCGCTGCACCGGGCGGCGGCCGTAGTTCTGGAGGGAGTCGTACACGTCGTTCATACCCTCGGAGACGTGGATGTGGTAACCCACCCGGCCGTTGTTGGCAGCCACCATCCGGTCAAAGGTCTTGTCGGAAATGGTGAAGAGGGCGTGACCGCCGAACATGGCCTTGAGCATGTCAGAGGGATTCTGCTCGCAGTAGTCGATGAAGTCCTTGTTCTCCTGAACGGACTGAAGGGACTTTTCCTCGCCGTCCCGGTCGGAGACCTCGTAGCACAGGCACGAACGCATGCCCAGCTCCTGAGCAGCGTCCTTAATGGTAAAGAGGCTGCCCGGAATCTCGCAGAAGCTCGCATGGTGATCGAAGATCGTGGTGACGCCGTCGCGGATGGAATCCAGAATCGTGGCATAGGCGCTGGCCTTGGTGCCGTCGAGCGTCAGGTTGTCGTCGATCTTCCACCACTGCTGCTCAAGATTCTCCAGGAAGTTGGTGGGGTTGCAGCCCTTAATGGCAAGGCCGCGGGCCAGACCCGAGTAGATGTGGGTGTGGCAGTTGATAAGTCCGGGCATGATGAGGTTGCCCTGGGCGTCGACGTACTCGGCATCCGGGTACTTGGCCTTGAGCTCGCGCTCGGGGCCCACTTCGACGATCGTATCTCCGTCAATGGCGACCGCACCGTTGGGAATGAACGGAGTCTGAGCGTTGCGGGTAAAGACGGAACCGTTAGCGACCAGAAGCATAAATGCTCCCTTCAACATCAGGGGCGGGGTTTGACACCTCTGACATGGCGGAAGTGCGAAGCGCCGGCCTACACCGGAAACGGGCCCTCTCCCGTCAACGCTTCACCAAAGGGACGAGCCCTTTGAAGTGCGGCTTGGCGCCGCATGGCGCCGGCGGACGAGGCGATGCGTCCGCCGGCGAATAGCACCGAATTGGTTACTTCTTGCTCTCGGGCAGGACCAGATTCACAGCGGCATCCTTGGCGGCATCGATGTGCTGAGCCACGACCGGCGTCTGCGGAAGGATCAGGTTAAGGACAATGGCCATGATGGCGGTGGGGGTCACGGCGTTGGAGCCGATGACGGTGGACACCCAGGTGGGCATGCCCTCGCCGGCAAGCCAACCGCTAGCCATCCAGATACCCAGGCCAAAGACAACAGAGGTGCCGACGATGGTGGTGGTGCGCTGCGTGAGACCCTCGCGGGTGAACATGCGCACACCGTTCATGGTGATGGTGCCAAAGACGCCGACGGTCGCGCCGCCGATGACAGGCTGCGGGATGGCGGAGAGCACGGCAGAGAGCTGCGGGAACAGACCGGCGATGGCAAAGACGGCCGCGATGATCACAAAGACCCACTTGTTGACGACCTTGTTGGAGCAGATGATGCCCACGTTCTGGCCAAGGGCGCTGGTGGGAAGACCGCCCAGCAGGCCGCCGACCATAGAGGTGAGGCCCTGGGACACGATAGCACCGGAGAGCTCGCGCTCGGTGGGCATACGGTCGATGGAGCCCAGGCAGGCAGCGGAGACGTCGCCGATAACCTGAATGGCAACCATGGGGAACACGACGGCGAGGGTAATGCAGACCTCGGGATCAAACTCGAGCGCGTAGGGCATGAGCTTGGGAAGGGCGAAGACCTGAGCGGTGGCGACGCTGGAGAAGTCGATCATGCCAAAGGGGATGGAGACGATCATGCCAACGATCATGCCAAAGAACACAGATCCCAGCTTGAGCGTGCCCTTGCCAAAGTTGGCGAGCGCAAAGACCACGGCGAAGGTGATAAGAGCAACGCACCAGGCCTGCGGGGTGCCCCACAGCGGCGTACCCATACCGCCGGCCATGTACTTGACGGCCGTGGGATAGAGAGAGACGCCAATGGAGAAGATGACCGTACCGGTCACGACGGGCGGGAACAGCCACTTGATCTTGCTGTAGGCCAGACCAAAGAGGACCGCGACGGCACCGCCGACAATCTCGCCGCCCAGCAGCGCGCCAAAGCTAAAGCCCGAGGCACCCATGGCCTGAAGGGCCGGCAGGAACGCGAACGAAACGCCCATGACGATGGGCAGGCCGCCGCCAATGCGACGGAAGGGAGCGAAGGCCTGAAGGGCCGTGTCGATTGCCGAAAGAATGAGCGCAACCTGAATGATGTCGGTGCTCTGCTGGCTATTAAAGCCGTAGACGCCGGCCATGATGACCGCCGGGGTAATGATACCGGCAAACGATGCCAGTACGTGCTGAAGGGCACACGGGATCATTTCCTTAACGGGAGGCATGCCTTCGCGAGTGAACAGGGCTTCAGTGCCGTTCGTAACCGTCTCCTGGGTCATTTGACCACCAATCCTCGAAATAGTTGTTTTCGCATCTAACGCTCTATTGTGACGCAGTGCGGGGTTGAGGTTGTGCCTTCGTTGCATATCGTATTAAAGATGATTCTCATTCTCAATAATATTTTTTTGTTATCAGACTATTCTTCAGCTGAGATAACGCATTTCCGCAGGTCAGGAAAGTGTCTGGTCAAAATAACATCTAACTTTTCTTTTGGTCGACCGTTTACCGCCGAATTCCTACCGCTCGTCTGTATTACGCAATGTACCTGCGAATATACGAGATGAGGAATGGCGTGTTACCATGAGAAAAAATTGTTATGAACATTTCCGATTTCACCCCAAGGAGTTGCCCGTGAACGAGACCGTACGTCGCTTTTTGCCGATGGTCGATTTCCTGGAGCAGATACTCGGCAAAAACAGCGAAATCGTGCTGCACGATTTCTCGGATCCCGACCACGCCATCGTCGATATTCGCAACGGCATCGTGAGCGGTCGCAAGGTCGGCGGTCCCGCCACCGACCTGGCGCTCAAGATCATGCACGACGCCAGGTATCGCGACCTGCCGTTTATTACGGGCTACGAGGGCCGCGGTGCCGGTGGCAAGACATTGGAGTCAGCGACGTACTTTATCCGCGAGAATGACGAGATCGTCGGCATGCTCTGCGTCAACACCGACCTCTCGACCGTGCGCTCCATCAACGCCATGGCACAGCAGCTCATGGCTTGCTTCGACGCTGTGCCTAGGCAGGCGGAGCCTGCGTCTATCGAAGTCGAGAGTCTTTCGGAGTCTACACAGGAGCTCATCGACCGCAGCATTACCGAGTTGCTGAGCGCGCGCGGGCTGGATGTGGCGTCGCTTGGTCAAAGCGACCGCGTGGACGTCATTCGCCACCTCAACGGCAACGGAGTGTTCATGCTCAAGGGCGCCGTAGCCTGCGCCGCCACCGCACTGGGCATCTCGGAGCCCAGCGTCTACCGCTACCTGCAAAAAGTCCGCAAGGAAGGCTAACCCGCTGACTCCTTGGGGACGGAGGAAAACGGATCATTTTTGTCGCATCGCTTGACAAAAGACCCTGCAGTTCACACGCGCTGCAGGGTCTTTTTGCATGTCATGTTTAGTTGTTGCCAACGCCTTAGAGAGCGGCGACGACCTCGATCTCGACCAGACCGCCGGCCGGAAGGGCGGCAACCTGGAAAGCGCTGCGCGCGGGGAACGGAGCCTCGAACTTGGAAGCGTAGATCTCGTTCACGGCAGCGAAGTCGGCGATGTCGGCCAGGTAGACCGTGGTCTTGACGACATCGGCAAAGGTGGCGCCGGCAGCGGTCAGCAGCGCCTCGACGTTAGCAAGGGACTGCTTAGCCTGGGCCTCGACGCCCTCGGGCATCTTGCCGGTTGCGGGGTCGATGCCCAGCTGGCCGGACAGGAACACCATGTTGCCGGTCTGGATGCCGGGGGAATACGGGCCGATGGCTGCGGGTGCGTTATCGGAAGACACGACGGTCTTGCTCATGTTTTTCTCCTTACGATCAGATAGAGAGCGTGAGCGCGGCGTTCGCACCGGGAGGCACAATTCGGTCTGAACACCGCGCTTGATTTGGGATAGTACTCAAGGTTTCCGCGCGATGCA
>CAJLAN010000169.1 GCA_905204635.1 uncultured Collinsella sp.
CCCGCCGCGACTACGTGTCCGCCGTTGACGCCGGCGCCGGGCCCCATGTCGATCACGTAGTCGGCGGCACGGATTGTATCCTCGTCGTGTTCGACGACGATAACGGTATTGCCGATATCGCGCAGGCGCTCGAGCGTCTTGATCAGGCGCTCGTTGTCACGCTGATGAAGACCGATCGAGGGCTCATCCAGAATATAGAGCACGCCCATGAGACCCGCGCCGATCTGCGTTGCCAGGCGAATACGCTGCGCCTCGCCACCAGAAAGCGTCGCCGAGGCACGATCGAGCGTCAGATAGTCAAGTCCAACATCGACCAGAAAACGCAAGCGCTCCAGGATTTCCTTGACGATGCGCCCGCCGATAAACTGTTGGCGCTCGGTGAGCTCCAGGCCCTCAAAAAACTCGAGCGACTCACGGCACGACAGGCAACAAACCTCGTAAATGGACTTGCCGCCCACGGTGACGGCGAGCATCTCAGGGCGCAAACGAGCGCCGTGGCAGCTCGAGCACGGTTCCTCGCGAATGTACTTCTCCAAGCGCGCCTTGGTGTTCTCGTTCGTCGTCTCGGTATAGCGTTCGTACAGGATGTTGCGAACGCCCGAAAACTTGGTATCCCACTGGCTACGACGTCCGTCGAGCTTTTGGTAGTCAACCGAGATCTTCGTATCGCCCAGGCCATCCAAGAATGCACGACGTACGCGAGGGGGCAAGTCCTCCCACGGCGTATCGGTGCCCACCTTAAAGTGTTTACAGACCGCAGCAAAAATCTGCGGGTAGTAGTTCGAATTGCCAAACAGGCTACCAAAGACTCCGTCGGCAATGGACTTCGAGGGGTCCTCGATCAGCGCCTCGGCATCAACGGTTTTCTTAAAGCCCAGGCCATCGCACTCAGGACATGCGCCATAGGGAGCGTTAAACGAAAAATCACGCGGCTGAAGATCGTCAATGGAGTGTCCATGCTCCGGGCACGCCAAGGCCAACGAATACTCCAGCAGCTCGCCTTCGGTCCCCTCGGGAGCATCACGATCGGGCAGCATGTACACGTTTACATTGCCGTGAGCCAGCGCGGTCGCCTGCTCAACAGACTCGGCGATACGGCCCAGAGAATTCTCACGGATCACGATGCGATCGACCACGACCTCGATATCGTGCTTGAACTTCTTGTCCAGATCGATCGGATCGTCGAGCGAGCGCACTTCGCCGTCGACACGCACGCGGCTAAAGCCCTCGGCGCGAAGGTCCTCAAACAGTTTGGTGTACTCGCCTTTTCGCCCGCGCACCACCGGTGCCAGCACAAACGCGCGGCGACCCTCCCCCGCCGCCAAGACTTTGTCGGCAACCTGGTCGGTCGTCTGGCGCTCAATGACGCGGCCGCATTCGGGACAGTGCGGGGTGCCCACACGGGCGAACAGCAGGCGCAGATAGTCATAAATCTCGGTTACGGTGCCAACCGTCGAGCGAGGGTTTTTAGACGTCGTCTTTTGGTCGATCGACACCGCCGGCGAAAGGCCGTCGATTGAATCCAAGTCGGGTTTGTCCATCTGGCCCAAGAACTGGCGCGCATAGCTCGAAAGGCTCTCGACGTATCGACGCTGGCCCTCGGCATAGATAGTGTCAAATGCCAGCGAACTCTTGCCCGAGCCAGAAAGACCGGTAATGACCACGAGTTGGTCACGCGGAATGGAAACATCGATATCACGGAGGTTGTGCTCACGAGCGCCGCGAATAACGATAGAAGAATCAGACATGGAAGCTCCTTGCCTCCTATTGCATCGAATCATACTGCCGATGAGTTTAGCGCACTCGACGCGCACAGATGTTCGTAATACAAGATTCGCAGACCTTTAGCTTTGCGTATCGGGCGCTTTGTTTCTCGAAATGCCGTGGAAAGGTTACAGTAATCTAATACTGAACTTAATTTGCTGTAACAGAGGAACGTCCATGACCGAAGATATCCCCCTTGAAATCACTTCGAGCGACATGGCCAATCTGCCCATATTCATCGCCGTCCTTATCGTGGCCGCCGTCGTCGTGCGCGTGTATTTTTCAATCAAACACAATGAAAAGCCGCCCATTGCCCGCGTCTTTTGGTGCGCGACGCTCCTCATCCCGCTCGGCGTGGTAGCTGCATGGGTTACGAATCAATTGCTCGTAAATGAGGACAGTTCCCTATGGCTCCTTTCTTATTCGGCGCTCGGTGCTGCCGCCGTCATACTTCTTGTCGAACCCTTGGTTTCGGGACTTATCGACCAAACCGATCTTGCGACGGGAACGGTTGCCTGTATTTGCCGTGACATCCTTGTCATCGCCGCTGTTTCAGCGCTCTCGTTCGTTTCACTCGAAATTGCCTGTAACGAAACGTTCTATCGCATTCCCGCCAACTCATTCGGGTTTTCCGTCGGGCTGCTCGCGACGGTTCTGCTCTCCCTTTATTTGCTGGGACAGCGTCATGGAGGCGTCATGGCCCTCGTGCCCGTCGCCTGTTGCATCCTTGGCATTGCCGAGCACTTCGTCATAACGTTTAAAGGTGAGGCCATCCTGCCAAGCGATATCTTGGCCCTTGGCACCGCAATGGAAGTGAGCGAGGGATACGAGTTTACCTTTACCGCCGGAATCGTAACCTCTCTAGCCCTGCTGGAGATTTCCCTGGGGCTTCTTTCGCTTATCCGACCGAGAAAGCTCCGTACACCCACCCATGTGTTCCCCGCAATCGCCGCTAACCTCTGCGCTTTTCTGCTAGTGACCGTTGTGGGGCTCTCGGGCTTTTCCAGCATCGACTTGGAGCAGGCGCTGAATTTTGGATTTGACCGTTGGCAGCCCATCACCACGTATGCGTCTCAGGGTTTTATCACTTCGTTCACCGAAATGGTCAACGAGTTGCCCATTGAGAAGCCCGAAGACTATACGCCCGATGAGGCGCAGAGCATCGAGCAGGAGCTCGCCGCCACCTACGACAGCACGTATGGCTCGAGCGAGCAGCGCGCGGCGGCCGTTGCCCAGTTCAATGAAATCAAGCCGACGATTGTTGCCGTCATGAACGAGAGTTTTAGCGACCTTTCGTGCTTTGAGCAGCTCCAGGCGGCCGGGTACACCGGCCCCGCATTCTACAACTCACTTCCCCACACACTTGTTCGCGGCACCATGCTCGCTTCGGTCGCCGGTGGCGGAACGGCGAACTCCGAATTCGAATTTTTGACCGGAGCGACAACGGCCTTTGTCGGATTAGGCAAAATCCCCTATCAGCTATATCAGATGAATGGCGTCAACAGCCTGGCAAAGGACCTTAAGGAGCTTGGGTATACCGCTACCGCTATGCACCCGCAAAACCCCGTCAACTACCATCGAGATAAAATCTATCAGCAGCTGGGCTTTGGAGACTTTCTTTCAATCGGCGATTTCGAAGGTGCGCCCTGTTACCATGCCGGCGTATGCGACTACGCCACCTACGACAAGATACTCGACCTGCTTAGAACCGACGAAGCCCCGCAGTTCATCTTTGACGTCACGATGCAAAATCACGGCGGCTACGACTATGGCACCGTTCCCGCCGAGGAGCTGACAAACTATTGGGTCGAGGGAGCCAGCGAGGGCGCCAATAGCGCGCTCAACACCTATCTTACCTGCATCAACGCATCTGACCGGGACCTCGAGTACTTTATCAACGAGCTCCGCAATATCGGCAGACCGGTTGTCCTTGTCTTTTTTGGCGACCATCAGCCGAGCGCCGCAACGACCCTCAACGACGAGCTGTACCCTCAGGAAGATACGGCAAGCCACGCTTTCCGTATCTATCAGTCGACATATTTTGTCTGGGCTAACTATGAAATCGCCGGCAATACCGAGCTCAACGTCTACGACACCGTCGGGGCAAACGAGATTGCAGCCATTACCCTTAATAAGATCGGCGCCCCGCTCACCGACTATCAAAAGGCTCTGCTTGCAACAAGGTCAGATGTGCCCACCATCAATGTCGCCGGCTACCTTGGTGCCGACGGGCTGCGCTACGACTTGGAATCTGAAGATAGCCCATACGCCTCGACGATCGACAAGCTGCAGCGCATGCAATACCTCGAGTTCGCCAGCAAAGTTCAGTAAGCCCGCCCATTCGTTTGGACCCATCGTATTGCAAGCACGCTCGGCCCAAATGCATCGCAAATGACTCCCGCTCGCAAACGAGGGTACAATGACGCTCGTGTCACACCGCGGGGCTCCGGCCCCAACATATACAAAGGAGTCAAACATGGGTTGCGAGCACGCACAGGCAGCCGGCGGGCAAACGTCGCCGTCGCAATTTGAGGAGAATACGCTGTCCGAGGTCAAGCGCGTTATCGCCGTGCTTTCCGGTAAGGGCGGCGTCGGCAAGTCATTCGTCACCGGCGCCATCGCCACGGAGCT
>CAJLAN010000170.1 GCA_905204635.1 uncultured Collinsella sp.
GTGTCCATCCTCGCAGTATCCGGTTCTCAAGGTGCACGCTTTGCGGCTCATCCGGTCCGACCGGGCCGCGCGGCAAGGAGATATATTGCCAGACCGCGAAGCGATGTGGGACGTCAATTCCACTCTTCACAAGTCCTACACAACTTATCGCTTCCTATATAAGTAGTAGAAAGGCTGGTGCAGAAATACTGCGCGTATCAGATGATGACCCTTCGGTTAAGAGATATATAAAGATCGGTCACCTGTAAGTGTCTATCTACCCGCGCTTTTGCTATATAAACCAGCGCTTTCGATAAAAAAGAGGGAGTGCCGCGCACAGTGCGACACTCCCCTAGCGATTCAACAGAATCTATTAGGCCTCGAGAGCCTTCTTGGCAATGGCAGCCAGCTCGTTGAAGGACTCGATGTCCTCATAAGCCATCTGGGCCAGGACCTTGCGGTCGAGCTCAATGCCGGCAACCTTCAGGCCGTGCATGAACTGAGAGTAAGAGATGTCGTTCAGGCGAGCAGCAGCGTTGATACGGGTGATCCAGAGAGAGCGGATCTCGCGCTTCTTGTTGCGGCGATCACGATACTGATACTGCAGGGAGTGCTGGACCTGCTCTTTAGCATGCTTGTAAGTACGCGAAGCGGCACCGTAGTAACCCTTCGCACGGTGCATAACGGTACGGCGCTTCTTCTTGGCGGCAACAGCGCGCTTAATACGTGCCATGTTCTATCAACTCCTAGACGGTAAAACGAAAAACGGGAACGCGAACTTAGGCGAGACGCGACTTGATGACCTTGCGGTCGGCAGCGGCGATCTCGGTCTCCTGACGGAAGCCACGCTTACGCTTGGTGGACTTCTTGCTCAGGATGTGGCTCTTGAAAGCCTTGGCGCGCATAAGCTTGCCGGTACCAGTCTTGCGGAAACGCTTCTTGGTGCCGCTGTGGGACTTCATCTTAGGCATGAAATACTCCTTAATCGGTTACAGAACACTAGTTACTTGGTATCGCTTGCCGCTTTATCCTCATCGAAGGCGCCCTTAATCGGGGCGAGCAGCATAAGCATGTTACGGCCTTCCATCTTAGGCTTGGACTCGACCGTAGCGTAAGGCTTGAGATCCTCGGCGAGACGCTCGAGAACGTTAAGACCCTGCTCCGGGTGAGCCATCTCACGGCCGCGGAACATGATGGTGATCTTAACGCGTGCGCCCTTCTTGAGGAAACGCAGAACGTGGCCCTTCTTGGTCTCGTAGTCGCCAACGTCGATCTTGGGTCGGAACTTCATTTCCTTGACCTCGACCTTGGACTGGTTCTTACGAGCGGCCTTGGCCTTCATGGCCTGCTGGTACTTGAACTTACCGTAGTCCATGACCTTGCAGACCGGCGGCTCCGCGTTGGGAGCGATCTCGACCAGGTCGAGACCCTGATCGTCGGCGACGCGCTGGGCATCGCGGATGGCGAACAGGCCGAGCTGAGAGCCATCGACGCCAATCAAACGGCACGAAGATGCAGTGATCTCGTCGTTGATGCGGGTGTCATCAGACTTAGCTATTTTCCCTACCTCCATTCATAAAAAAATAACCCGGCGCTTCTTTGCAACCAGGTCGTACACATAGACATCCTCGGTATGAGGAAGGGAATCTAAGTTGTATGACCAGTCAGCTGCTCATTGGCGCCAAAAGGTGGGAACCCTCGGGTTCCTCTTTAGGGCATTGCGGGAACAACGCCTTGCGAATAATAACACGTGCCGCGCGTTATCACATTACGTACACGAAAAAGGGGGCCTTGACCCCCTTGAAGCGCAGGTGCATGTATGGTGCCCGAGGCGAGACTCGAAGGGCCTTCGCTTCGCGAAGCCCCGGGCTTCGGGCGCATGGCGCCCTCGCCACGCTCCGCTACAAACAGGCCACGGGCCTGTTTGCTTAACGCTCCGCGCGCTCACGCGAGTTCGGCACGAAAAAGGGGGTCTTGACCCCCTTGAACGCTCACTTGCATGTATGGTGCCCGAGGCGAGACTCGAACTCGCACGTTGTTGCCAACGGTGGATTTTGAGTCCACTGCGTCTGCCAATTCCGCCACTCGGGCACGTAATGCGTGAGTTAGTTTATCACAGCTTTCTGTTGATTAGTCCGAAAATGGAACTTCGAGCATTTCGATAAGCTCAACCTTGCGCAACATCTCCCGCTTACGACATCCACGTCCGTCAACCGAGGCCTCGCCCATCTGGTTGTCATAGGGATCCTCGCGCATACCATCGAAAGCAGGCACAAATTCAGCCTGGAATCGGTTGTTGGCCACCATACGCCACGGGTCGAGATTGCCAAAGTAGTGACGACGACGCCATTCCTCCCCCATCCTGCGTGCCGAGGAACCAAACGATACGTCGGCGTTA
The DNA here is from genome assembly GCA_905204635.1 of uncultured Collinsella sp. Taxonomy (GTDB): domain Bacteria; phylum Actinomycetota; class Coriobacteriia; order Coriobacteriales; family Coriobacteriaceae; genus Collinsella. The sequence goes on from CAJLAN010000170.1 coordinate 2,378, forward strand.
AGCCAACCGGTCTGTGGCGTATAGAACTCAGCCCAATCGTGCGGCCCCACCGAATCGGGAGCAACATACAGGCCGCTCTGCCAACGGGCAGGAACGCCCGCAATGCGGCACATGGTGATAAACGTGAGCGCCATAACGCCGCAATCGCCGCGGAGCGAGTGTGCACAGTCGTCGGCAATAGATTCCAAAAGCAGGTACGGTGGCTGATAGCGATAGTCGATATGCTGTGTCAGGTAATCATAGATTGCACGAGCGCGATCGAGCGGATCCTCGAGCCCGTCAATGACACGCTCCGTCAACTGTCGCAGATACGGCGTAAACGCAATATGCGGACGGTCCTCGGAAGTGTCCTCGGGCAGCGGCGTGTCCATGCACGCATGCGATGGGAGCGCGCCACCATAGATATCGCAATAGGCAGCATCGATGTGATAGCGATAGGTCACCGAGAATGAATGTTCAGTCGAAGATATCCAAGAGGCAGTACGAGCCGAAACGTTTTCAGAGGCAACGGTACCCTCCGACGTCATATCGAGAACCTCGATTTGAGACTGTTGACGACAGGCGGCGGCAACGGGAAGCCACGCGCGAACGGCCTCTCCCTCCAGAGCCCCGGGGACAGACACGGATGCCTTAAGCGTGATGACGCGAGTCAACCCGTTTTGCGACTCCATCTCCCTGAGCATCTGGTTACGCAGCGCAATGCCGTCCGTAGAATCGGGACGCAGGCCCGGAACCTCCTTAGGGTACACGCGAAGCGAATCGAGGAAGTTGTCGAGAACGAACAGCTCGCCATCGATAAAGCGCCAGTCAATACGCTTACGATTAATCAGGTCATCAAACTGCTCTTCGGTAAACTTTGGCCACTCCCCGCGAATCATCGCAATAGCCTGATCGCGCGACACCGAAAAATGAAGCGGCGTCTCGAGCATGCGATACCGCTCGGCACGAATACAAGCAGCCAGCGAAGGCTCAGGACTCTGCTCCAGAAGGCGATCGCAGGCAGCAACAGCCTGCGTCAAATACCCGGCATCCTTAAGACGAAGAATCTCAGGCGGCAGTCCAATATCGAGATGACGAAAGTCATCACAGCAAACATCAACAGAGCAACCAACAGGACCTTCGTCAATAACCTTCCCATCCGAAGGCAAAACATCAACAACAGCCATAACCACTCCCGCGTCGAACGATAGACAACCCCCATTGTACCGAGATAAAAAAGAAAGCCCCCAACAAAGGGGCCCTCAACGCCGATAAACGGTACCTATAAAAATGAATTCAGCCCAGTAACCCTGCGGCGTTAAACGAAGGAAGCCCCGTCCCCCGGAACTGTTTCCTTGGCGCGACTTCTGGCAAAGCCAGGTGAGCGCGAGGGAAACAGCGTAGGGGAAACGGGGCCTCCGACGGGAAGTTAAACCGCTACTTACGCCTTGTTGACGGAGCCAAACTCCTCCATGAGCTCCTTGGTGCGGGCAACGATGTTGTCGCGACCAGGCTTGAGGAGCTTGCGGGGGTCGAAGCCCTTGCCCTGCTGATCCTTGCCAGCCTCGATGTACTTGCGGGTGGCCTCAGCAAAGACCAGCTGGCACTCGGTGTTGATGTTGATCTTGGAAACGCCCAGGCTGATGGCCTTCTGGATCATCTCGTCGGGGATGCCGGTGCCGCCGTGCAGGACCAGAGGAATGTTGTTGGTGGCCTTGTGGATGCGGTCCAGAGCCTCGAAGTCCAGGCCCTTCCAGTTTGCGGGGTAGACGCCGTGGATGTTGCCGATGCCGGCAGCCAGGAAGTCAACGCCCAGAGCGGTGATCTTTGCGCACTCTTCGGGGTCAGCGATCTCGCCGGCACCCACGACGCCGTCCTCGACGCCGCCGATGGAACCGACCTCGGCCTCGATGCTCAGGCCCTTTGCATGTGCCAGAGCGACCAGCTCCTTGGTCTTTTCCACGTTCTCCTCGATGGAGTAGTGGCTGCCATCGAACATGATGGAGGAGAAGCCGGCCTCAACGCAGGCCTTGCAGC
>CAJLAN010000171.1 GCA_905204635.1 uncultured Collinsella sp.
GCGTGGGCGCGTCGCCGTTCTCGGCAAAGACCGAGAACTTACCGGCACGCAGCTGCGGGTCGATCATAAAGCGAACGAGGGGTTCGCCGACAAACACATAGCGGCGCTTTTCGGCCTGTGCCTTCACAAACTCGCGGACTTCGCGCGAAAGCTCGGGGTAGAACGGGGCGAGCATGGGATCGTCGTCGGCGGCGATCAGGATGGTATAGAGTGCCGGCGCGGTGTTGACGCCGTTGATCACCAGAGTCTGATCCTCCATGTCGCGAGCGGCCTGCTTGGCAAGCTTCTTAAAGGAGAACGGGGCACGGGTGGCACCGAAGATGCCGGCCACGTGGTCCTCGAAGATGTTCAGGAAGTTCACGAAAGATCACTCTCCGTATAGGTTCTTTGGTATCCGAGCAAATATAGGCATATCCCAACGATTATAGAGGATAGGGTTCCCGCAACCGCCGCCTTGACGACGACCGCGCCCGCAAGGCTGGCAATTTCCATATGGTGTGCAAGACAGAGCGACGCCGCGGTGCCTATTCCGCAGCCGGCGATGGCAGCGATTGCAGCCAGGTTCGAGCCCTGCTCGGCACGCTTGGCATGGGCGTTGAGCAGCAGAGATGTCAGTGCAGCTGTCGCCGCGACAAGCACAACGGCAGCCCAGAAGAGCATGTCTCCCAGCGCCGCGGCAACATTGCCGAGCCCCAGCGCGCCTCCGGCGGAAAGCGCAACCGTAGCCAGGCGGCCAAAAAGCGCGCCCATCCCCGTGGCGGCCGCGGCGCTTGCCGGGCCGAGCCAAAAGGCCGCGATGCCGGCGGCGACCCCGGCGGCAAGGAGGACGTCGCCCGTTAGACAGCCAAGTGCCACCGCGCAGGTGAGCGCCGCGCTCGCGGCCGCCTCGGTGCGTCCCCAGGCGATCCACCAACCGGACATGGTGGCGGCAAAGAGCACCGCGACGGGTAGCATCGACAGGATGCCCTGCGTCTGCATGGTGGCGTTGGCCATAAGTACCAAAAAGCCCACGGCCGAGATGGCCGAGCCAATCTGCGGGGCCAGGCCGGCGGCCGCCCCAATCGCGATGGCCGCGGCAATAAGTCCGGGAAGCGCCGCGACGCCAGCCGTCTGCATGATCAAAAAGCTAAAGGCACCACACGTTAGCGCCGAGATGGCGCGCATGGTGTAATCGCGTGCGTGGCTCCAGCGCGTGCCGGCCCAGCCGAGTGCGGGGTCGACCTCGATGGTGTCGTCCTCATAGGGTAGCGATTCGATATCGTCTGCCGCGCGCTCGTCATCCGACAGCTCGCCCACCATCTGCTCCAGGCTGCGACGGCCCTCGCGCACGCTGCCCAAGTCGTCGAGCAGCTGGTCGCAAAATGCCTCAATGCTGTTGGGGCGGTCTTGCGGCATGGGGGAGAGGGCGCTCATGAGCGCAGCCTCGGCTCCCGGGGGAAAGTGCGGGATGAGCTCGCTGGGATAGGTGGCACCGCCGATGATACGGCCGAGCGAGTCGCCGGGCGTGGCGGCCATAAAGGGAGCGCTGCCGCACAGGCCCTCGTAGATCACACAGGCGAGGGCAAAGACATCGGCGCGCTCGTCAACCGTGCCAGTTTCGATGTCGAGCTGCTCGGGTGGCATGTAGCCGATGGTGCCGCCGCGCGAGCCGCCAAAGCCGCCGGCAGACGACAGCCGCGCCATGCCAAAGTCGGTGAGCTTTACATTGCCCGAGTGGTCGATGAGCACGTTGGCGGGCTTAATGTCCAGGTGGAGCACGCCGTTGCTATGGGCGAAAGTGAGTGCCTGGCCCAGCGTGTCGGCAATTGCCGCGGCCTCGTCAAAGGTGAGCGAATGGCCGTCCACACGATGCAAAAACTCGGCTAGGGACATGCCGTCGACATACTCCATGACCAGGTAGGCATAGGCGGTATCGTGCGTAAAGTCGATAACCTGCACGATATTGGGATGTTGAAGCATGGCGGCGGTGTGTGCCTCGCGCAGGACATCCATGATGTCGCTGGCGGGCATGCCGGCACCGCTTGTGAGGGGGATACGCTTAATGGCGACGCGACGGCGCAGGTGCGTGTCGCGGCAAATCTCGATGGAGCCAAAACCGCCGGTTGCAAGCGTCTCGAGCGGCTGGAACCGCTTGAGCAGCTCGCGAGAGCTGGTGCCCTCCAAGGGAACGTCCGGCGAGAACCGGGCGGTATGTTGCGAGAAAAGCGGCATGGCCAACCCTCGTGCGTTTAAAGTTCGTTTGCGAGCGGTGGGCCAGGGTCAAGCCGTTCGCGGTGGCATAGATGCTGCTAGTTTAGCACGCTCGGGCGCATGGTGAAGGTAGCGGGGCGAGGTGGCCTATCTGACTTGGCCTTAGCGCTTCTTCTTGTTCTTCTTCTGCTTGCGCTGTTTGGCCTTTGCGTTCTTGGGCTCGCTTTCCTGCTTGGCCTTGGCAGCGGCCTTTTCGGCCTTCATCTTCTTGCGTTTGGTCTCGATGCGCAGCTTTTTGTTGATGCGCGCCTTGAGGAAGGAGCCAAACTGCTCGGCATCACCACGTACAAAGGTGTCCTTGGGGATCGTCACGCCCTGCTCGGCGAACATGGCCACAAAGATGCGCTCGCCGTCGAGCACGTGGTCGAGCTTCTCAAACGGGAAGAACTGCGACTTGCCGCTCTTGCCCCAGACCATCAGGCCGTCCTCGTTGGCGGCGACGCGGCGGTAGCGGCCGCCCATGGACTCGTCGGCCTCGACGGCTTCGATAAAGTCGCGCGCGAGCGTATGGTGCAGATTTTTGCTCCACCAGGCCAAAAAGGCGCCGAACACGATCAGCACGACGCCGAACTTGATCCAGCTGCCGCCGGCCACCAGCATGCCGATGCCGATGAGCGCGGCAATCGCGGCGGCGACGTACAGGGAGCCACGGCGCCTGGGCGAGGCAACCAAGCGGGCGAAATCGGTGACGAGGTCGTTTTCGTACTGATACTCGTTGAGGTACAGGATGCCGTCGTCGGCTGCGGCCTGCTTCTCGAGCGCGACCTCGACCTGGTCGGCTGCTTCGGAGGGAACGAGGTTGCTCTCTGCGTCTGCCATGCTCTTTGGACTCCTATCGCGGCGGGCTCGCCGTACGGGTTATTATGGATGCAGTATGCCGTGCGACCGCATGGCCGCCGCGGCAACAAGACTCAGTATACCCGGGGGAGCACCCATGGAATCGTTGTACCGAAAGTATCGCCCGCTCACCTTCGACTCCGTGGTGGGCCAGCAGCATATCGTCTCGACGCTCGAGCACGCCATCACCGAGGGGCGCCTGTCCCACGCGTACCTGTTTTGCGGTCCGCGCGGCACGGGCAAGACCACCATGGCGCGTATTCTTGCCAAGGCGCTGCTCTGCCGCAATGCCGAGGCGGCGCGCGCCGAGGGTGCGAGCGGCTGCATGCCCGACGGCACCTGTGAGGAATGCGAGCTCATCGCCGAGGGCAACCACCCAGACGTCTACGAGCTCGATGCCGCAAGCCGCACCGGCGTAGACAACGTGCGCGAGGAGATCATCAACTCCGTCAACTTTGCCCCGGTGCGTGGCAAGTACAAGATCTATATCATCGACGAGGTCCACATGCTCACGACGGCGGCGTTTAACGCGCTGCTCAAGACGCTCGAGGAGCCGCCGGCGCACGTGATCTTTGTGCTGTGCACCACCGACCCGCAAAAGATTCTGGAGACCATCCTCTCGCGCTGCCAGCGCTTCGATTTCCACCGCATCGGTAACGAGGATATCGAGCATCGCCTGTCCTACGTGTGCGAGCAGGAGGGCTTCGATTACGACGACGAGGCGCTCGCCATCGTGGCGCGCCATGCCAAGGGCGGCATGCGCGACGCGCTTTCCACGCTGGAGCAGCTGAGCGTTTTTGGCAACGGAGCCGTGCATGCGGACGATGCCCGCTCGCTTTTGGGCGAGGTTTCGGACCAGATTCTGGGCGAGTTTGCGCGCGCCATTGCCGATCGTGATGTCGCCGAGCTCTATGGGCTGATTCGCGCGCAGGTCGAGGAAGGTAACGATCTGCTGGAACTGACGCGCGACCTGGTGGCGCACGTGCGCGACGTGTATGTTGCCTGCGTTGCCCGTGCCCGTGCCGAGTTGTTTGAGGGCGGCTCCGAGCAGGCCGAGGCGCTTGCTGCCGAGGCCGCTGCCTTTGGCGAGCATCCTGCCGACCGCCTGGCTCGTGTGCTGACAGTGCTCGACGATGCCGCACTGGAGATGAGGGGCGCGAGCGACGTGCGCCTGGTGCTCGAGATTGCCTGCACGCGTCTGGCGCGTCCCGAGGCTGATTTAACGATTGAGGCATTGGCCGAGCGCGTGGCACGCCTGGAGGCCATGGTTGCCAACGCCGCCGTGCCGGCGAGCGTGGCTG
>CAJLAN010000172.1 GCA_905204635.1 uncultured Collinsella sp.
CTGCGCGACCGAGGAGTGCAAGCGCGAATCCCTTGACATCACCTTCCACATGGCATTTGACCAGCTCTCGCCCGAGGCTCAGCTCGATGCGATTGATACACTTGCCGACTGCGGCGTTACGCGCATCCTCACGCATGGCGGCGCGGCCGGTACGCCGATCGAGGACAATTTCGATCACCTGGCTCGTTTAATCGAGTATGCGGGCGATCGTTTGACCATCCTTCCCGGCGGCGGCATCACTACGGCAAATCGCGACGCTGTCGCGGCGGCGCTAGGCGTCTCCGAGCTCCATGGCACCAAGATCGTGCCGCTGGAGGTATAACCCGTGGCGCTGGTATTTGACGTTCAGCAGGCGAGCGGCAAGCCCGACGATAATCGTCGCCCTGGTACCGCGTGTCCCTTTTGCGACACGGAGGGGCTCGCCAACATCATCCGGCGCGATGGTGACTGCATCTGGCTCGAGAATAAGTTCAAGACCTTGCGGGCCACCCGTCAGACCGTATTGATCGAGTCGGCCAATCACGACGCCGACCTGGTGACCTATGAACCGGATGAGCTGCATCATGTGATGAGGTTTGCCCTGGGCTGTTGGCAGCAGATGATCGATTCCCAACAGTACCGCAGTGTGCTCATGTACAAGAACAAAGGCCCGCTTTCGGGCGGCAGCCTCGTCCATCCGCATATGCAGATTGTGGGTCTGGAGCGGGAGGACGGTTATGCAGCACTAGCCCCCGCCAACTTCGAAGGCATCGATGTTTGGCGACACGGGAAGGTCGCGGTCAACATCTCAACCGAGCCGATTATGGGATTCTTTGAGGTCAACGTCTCGGCTCCACAGGGAATCGCCGCCAGCGACGACGCCCGCGACCAAGCCGAAGCGGACCTGTTTGCCGATGCGATCCAGGTAGCTCTGCGCTATATCCTGCACGAGCATCACGGCGGTCGCGCGGAGTCGTACAACTTGTTTTTCTACCACCTGGACGGCCGGACCATTGCCAAGGCGCTGCCGCGTTGGGTGGTTTCGCCCTACTTTGTTGGCTATCGTTTGGCCCAGGTCAATGCCGAGACAACGCTCGATGTCAATGCCGAGACAACGCTCGATGTCGATGCTGAGCGCCTACGCGCGCATCTGGAAACGCTCGTATAGCAAGGCTAACGCCCGCGCAATGCGGACAGTCTAGCGTGCCATCGCGTCGCGCCCGGCCTTGACCCGTTTGCGCTGTTTGGCGCGTTCCTCGCCGGTTAGGCGCTCAAAGAGATGCCCGATAATCGAGGCCAGCACCTGCTGAAACAGCGTGCCACACATGACGGGGAACACGACCTCGCCGGGAAAATACTGCGTGGCGATGACGGCGCCCGAAGAGATGTTACGCATGCCGCAGGTAAAGCACATGGTGGTCGTCTCGCTATACGGCAGATGCAGCGCATGGGCGACCAGAAAACCGACGACAAAGCCGCTGATGGCGAAGATCAAAATAAAGAGGGCGACTTCCAGGCGCACCGTGTTCATGTGCAGCACGTAGTCGCTCATGGCGGTGGAGTTGGACGCGATGACGCCCATCATCATGAACTTGCAGGCGGGCGAAAGCGCGGGGGAGAGTTTCTCATGACCCCATCCGCGCGTGAGTTCGTTAATGACGATACCGAGCACGGCGGGTATGGCGATCATGAAGGCCATGTCCTGCATCATGCTCGGCACATCGATTGAGACGGTGGCACCCAGCAAGAGCTTAAGCGTGAGCGGAATCGTCACAGGGGAGATAACCGAGGACGTCAGGATGATGGTAAGCGCGAGCGGGCCGTTGCCGCCGAACATGCTAATCCACATAAAGGCAGTGACCGCCACGGGTACGCTGTACTCGAGCACGATGCCGCAGACAAGGTTGGGGTTGGAGCCAAAGAACAGCGATCCCATGGCATAAGCTGCTATGGGAATAAACACCGCCGAGACGAGCAGCGCCAAAATCAGGTGCAGCGGACGGCGGAACACCTCAGCTACCTGGTGGAAGGTGTTACTGATCGCGCCTTGGAATGTCATAAAGGCGAAGAGAGCGGGAACGATGGGCTTGAGTACGCCAATCTGCTGAGGAAAGAGCACGCCGAGTGCCACGCAAATCGGAACGATGACCTGCATGTGCCCCGCGAGAAACTTGCCCAGTCCAACCCATTGCTTCATATGCGCCTGTGCCTCCCTTTGCTCGTGAATCCGTTTTGAATGGATATGCTAGACGCTCGCATGCGTTCGTGCGTCAGAAACGCTCGAATATTTCGAGGCTATTACCGGCATCGTTTACCGAAACCGCGGCGTGCTGCGGCGATTTGCGTCCGCGCTGCACGGTATAATAAATCCGTTCAACAGATCTGCCTGCCGAAGCGGGCATACACAGAGGACTCATCGCTATGAACCGTGAGAGGTATCGCGGCGACCTGCCCCTATCGGGGGTGGGCGCCTATGTCATCGCTTAAGACGACGCATCGCTGGGCGGTCGCTCAGCAAAACCCCGAGCTCGAAAAGGAGCTTTCGGCTGGCCTGGGCATACCCGGGCTGGTGGCGCGCATTATGGTTGCGCACGGCATTACATCCATCGAGGAAGGCCAGCTGTTTTTGACGCCTTCGCTCGATCGCGACTGGGCCGACCCGCTCATTATCCCGGGCATGTCGGTCGTTGCCGCCCGCGTCGAGCGTGCTATTCGTAACCACGAGCACATCGCGGTCTTTGGCGATTTTGACGTTGACGGTATTACGTCGACCTGCCTGTTGACCGAGGCGCTGCGCACGTTTGGCGCCGATGTCACGCCGTTTATTCCGCATCGCTTTGACGAGGGCTACGGTCTTTCGCGCGCGGCGCTCGACCGCGTTAACGAGCTCGCTCGCCCCCAGCTGATCGTGACTGTCGATAACGGTATTGCCGCCAAGGAAGAGGTTTCCTATCTGGAGAGCCTGGGGATCGATTTGGTGGTCACGGACCATCACGAGCCCTCCGATCAGGTGCCGCAGGGCGTGCCCCTGACCGACCCTAAGCTCGAGGACGAGGGTCCTTCGCGTGAGCTTGCCGGTGCCGGCGTGGCACTCAAGCTGGTGCAGGTCCTGGGCGAGCGTCTGGGCAAGCCGTCGTATTGGCGTTCGCTGATCGAGGTTGCGGCGCTGGGCACCGTGTCCGATATGATGCCGCTCACGCCCGAGAATCGCGCACTGGTCGCCGAGGGCATTCAGCAGATGCGCGTGACGGCCCGTCCCGGCTATATCGCGCTTGCCGCACTTGCCAAGGCCGACCTCTCTAGCATTACGGCCGATGGCCTGTCATTTTCGCTCATTCCCCGCTTGAACGCCGCGGGCCGCATGGCCGATCCCAAGCTGGCGCTCGACCTGCTGCTTGCCCGCGATCCTATCGAGGCAAGCGTGCTGGCGGCCGAGCTCGAGGAGATTAACCGTCAGCGTCGCGAGATCGAGGCGGAGCTCACGCGCGATGCCATGGCAAAGGTCGAGGAGACCTATGATGGCGGGCGCGCAATCGTCGTGGGCGGCGAGGGCTGGCACGAGGGCGTCAAGGGTATCGTAGCGAGCCGCCTGACCAACCGTTATCACGTGCCGGCGCTGCTGTTCTCGATCGAAGACGGTATCGCTCGCGGTTCGGGTCGCTCGGTGGGCAAGGTCAACCTGTTCGACGCCGTAGAACGCTGCTCCGATCTGCTGATTCGTCGCGGCGGGCATGCGGGTGCGGTGGGCGTGACCATCGAGGCGTCCAAGCTCGACGAGTTCCGCCGTCGCCTTTCCGCCGTGCTGTCCGAGCTTCCCGCCGAGGACTTTGAGGACACCGACGAGGTTGCCGCCACCGTCGACCTTTCCGAGCTGAATATTGAGACCATCGAGCAGATCTCCCGTCTTGAGCCGTTTGGCCAGGGCAACAAGGTGCCGCTGTTGGCGGCCGAGGGCGTGACAATGTGCGATCGCGCCGTGGTGGGCAAAACCGGCGAGCACATGCGCTTCGTGGCGACCGATGGCGCCGCGAGTGTGCCGGCCATTATGTTCCGTGTGCCGCAGATCGATAAGCTCATCAATTGCGATAGCGCCGTCGATTTGGTGTTCGAGGCCGTGGCCGAGCATTGGCAGGGTCGCGTAAAGCCAAAGCTCATGATCAAGGACGTCTTGGTTCGCAATACCACGGCGCCCAGCGTTGACGACCCGGCATGTGAGCTTCGCCGCGGCGTGGAGCCTGCGGACGCCGGTCTCCGTCTGGAGTCCCGCAAGCGCCAAACGCTCGCCCAGCTTTCCTATACCGAGCTGACGCGCTCGCTTATCCATAGCTTTATCGGCTCCC
>CAJLAN010000173.1 GCA_905204635.1 uncultured Collinsella sp.
GGCTCGAGTGAGAAAGCGAAGCCGGTGGTCTCGGCGGGCACGTGGGGCTGCACGAGCGTCTGGGTGATAAAGCCGTAGGCAGAGCAGATGAGTGCGAGCGCGAAGACAACGACGATCTCGTTAGGCGTGCCGGGAAGCGTGAAGCCGCCAAAGGTGAATGCGGCGATGCCAGAGAACAGGCCGCCAAAGCCCAGCTGCCAAACACCCAGAGCAAGCGGATTGACATCTTCGACAAAGCGCTTCGCCACAATGATATGGCCGGCATAGACAAAAGCGGAGAGCAGCATGATGATCGCGCCGGGATTCAGGCTGGTAAAGTCGGCGCCCGAGAGCAGCAGCATGCCGCAGGTGACGATGGCGGTGCCGACAAGCACTTTGCGTTCGGGGGCGCGGCGCAGCAGGGCGGCGTTGGCAAACGGCACGATCACGACCGTCAGGCTCTGCAAAAAGCCGGCAGTGGAGGCGGAGGTGAGGCTGGAGCCCAGGCACATGCAGGTGAGCTCGGTTGCCATAATGGCGCCGATGATGGCGGCGCGGACCATAAGGTCGCGGTTGATACGGAACGCGCGCTTGTGGAAGAGCAGCAGGCAGGCCACAAAGGCGATGATGCAGCGTAGCGCGACGATACTCGTGGCATTCATGCTGTCCATACCGATCTTCATGAGGGGATACGAAAAGCCCCATGCGACGGGAACGGAAAATGAGAGCGCGATTGCTTTTTTGCGATCCATGGGACTCCTTTTGTTACAGAACGGTTTCGCACAAAGGATTCTGCTCCCAGATTTGGATGTAGTAAAGCGAATGTATCTTCAGTACGATTAAGAAATACTAAAGTGAGTGCGAAAAGCGCTGGCAAAACGTTTTGCGGCTGCATTGATATGGAGGCACGATGGCATCGCGGTATCAGATTGTTTGTATGGTAGTCGATCGCGGCAGCCTTAAAGGCGCGGCGGACGAGCTGGGCTATACGCAAAGCGCGGTGAGCCAAGCCGTCAAGGCACTCGAGCGCGAGCTGGGTACCACGCTTATCGAGCGCGGAAAGCAGGGCGTTTCGCTTACGCGCGACGGTAAACAATATCTGCCGTACCTGCGCCAGATTGTGACCGCCGAGGCCGAGCTCGAGGGCAAGCGCCAGGAGCTGCTGGGGCTTTCGTCGACCGACATTCGCATCGCGACGTTTACCAACGTGAGTCGTACCGTGCTGCCGCGTGTGATCCGCGACTTTGGTGCGCTGCACCCGGGCGTACGCTTCACCCTCAAGCAGGGCGATTACACGCGCAACGCTCAATGGGTGCACGATGGCGTGGTTGATTTTTGTTTTACAGCACGCGGATTTACCGCGGGGCTCGAGAAGCGCGTCGTCTATCACGACGAGTTGGTAGCATTGTTGCCGGCCGCGCATCCGCTGACGGCAAAGGAAAAGGTGACACTCGCTGACCTGGCGTCCGAGCCGTTTGTGCTGCTGGATGAGGGCGAACAGAGTCTGGTACTCGATGCATTCGCAACGCACGGGCTGTCGCCGCACGTGACGAGTGAGGTGACCGACGACTACACCATCATGGCGATGGTGGAGGAGGGCCTAGGCGTGAGCATGCTGTATCGCCGTACCGTTGAGGGCATGCGAGCCGATATTCGTGTGCGGCCCATCGTGCATGCCCCCTCGCGCGACGTGGTGGCCGCCTGGCGCAGCTGGGACACCATGCCCATCGCCACGAGGCGCTTTATCGACTATATGAGCTCACATATTGTCAATTAATGACTGGCGTGGCGTTGAGTGCGGTGTTTAGCGGGCTGTCGCTTTGGCTTGGGTGGCGCGATAGGTGCGTGCCGGGTGGCAGAGTAGTACCGCCACGACCATAAAGAACGCCGTGGTGCCCAGGCTGATGGGATAGACCATCATGATGTTCGCAAAGGTGCGGAAGTGCGGGAACACGCAGAACACCCAATAGAAGCGGATGCCACAGACGCAGATCATGGTGATGAGGGCGGGCGTGAGCGAGATACCAAAGCCGCGCAGGTAGCCTGACATGTTTTCGTAGAACATGCTAAAGGCGTACGCCGGGAAGATCGAGCACACGCGGATATAGCCGATCGAGACGATATTGGGATCGCTGTTGAACAGCGATAGGATCTCGCGCCCCAAGCCGACAATAACGATAATTGTGGTGAGCGCGACGATACCACCTTCGACCAGGCAGACCTTGAGCGTTTTGGTGCAGCGGTCGATCTGGCGGGCACCGTGGTTTTGTCCCACAAAGGTGGTGCAAGCCTGGCTAAAGCTGTTGAGCAGGTTGTAGCACACATACTCTAGACTCATGGCGGCGCTCGATGCCGCCATGACTTCGGTGCCCAGGCTGTTGATGGCAGACTGGATGATGATGTTGGCGACGGCAAAGACGGCGCTTTGGATGCCGGCGGGCAGGCCGATCTTGACGATGCGCTTGAGGGCGACGGGGTCGATAGCCAGGTCGCGTAGGGTGACGCGGACGACGGAGTCGGTCTTGAGCAGGCGGATAAAGAGTGTAGCGGCACTGACGGTGTAGGCGATGGCGGTGGCGATGGCGACGCCCGCGACGCCCCAGTGGAGTACGGGGACAAAGATGAGATCCAGGCCAATGTTGAGGACGGTGGACACGGCAAGCGCCTGCAGCGGCATGCGGGTGATGCCGACGGAGCGGAAGATCGCGGCCTCAAAGTTGTAGAGCAAGATCGAGGGCGTGCTCAGCAAAAAGACGCGCAGGTAGAGCGAAGCGAGCGGCATGGTCTCGGCGGGAACGTTGAGCGCGGCGAGCATGGGCTCGGCAAAGATCTCGCCCAGTGCGATGACGACAAAGCCCACGAGCGCCATTAAAATCGAGGTATGGACGGCGCGTTTGACCATGTTCTGATCGTTGCGGCCGATAGCGTTGGCGATGACCACGTTGGAGCCAAGCGACATGCCAATAAACAGGTTGAGCATAAGACTGGTAAGCGGAACATTGGAGCCGACCGCCGCCATGGCGAGGGTTCCCTGGTCGCCCGAGAAGTTACCGATGATGACCGTGGCGATGAGGTTTGACAGCTGCTCCAAGATGCTCGTGGCGGCCACGGGGAAGGCGAACAGGGGAATATTGCGCCACAGCGAGCCGGTGGTCATGTCAATGTGCTTAGATACGGTATCAGCCATACGCTCTCAATCTCTAATATGCTCTTTCGTGCTTATTTGCGCAGATGATGATACTCCTAATCGACTAGTCATTGGGGACGTTCTTAAACGACTAGTCATTCAAAAACGTCCCCAATGACTAGGTGGGGAAGGCGTGAGACAATGGTGGGCGTTGTGTTGTTCGCGCTAAGGAGTTGCCATGTTGTTGTGTCCCGTTTGCCATGAGCCGTTGGTGGACGATGAGCGTGGGGCCGCATGTGCGGGCGGACACCGGTTTGACCGTGCGCGCGAGGGTTATCTATATCTACTGCGCTCGTCCAAGAGCGGCGACTCCATGGGCGATCCCAAGTCGCAGGCGCGCAGCCGTCGTGACTTTTTGAACCGTGGATACTACGCGCCGTTGCGCGATGCGATGGTCGAGCTGGTGCGCAAGCAGGTGTCTGGGCGCGCCACGTCTGCGAACGGCCCCATGACGCTGCTCGATATTTGCTGTGGCGAGGGCTATTACACCAGTGCCATGGGCGCGGCGCCGGGCGTAGATGCTTACGGTTTTGACCTGGGCAAGGAGATGGTGCGCCTGGCCGCCAAGCGCGGCGATGCGACCTACTTCGTGGCCAACATGAAGGACATCCCCGTGGCCGATGGCGCCTTCGATATGGTGACCGAGCTCTTTGCCCCCTTTAACGAACGCGAGTTTGCCCGCGTGCTGGCGCCGGAGGGTTCGCTCTACACCGTGGTGCCGGGTGCTCGTCACCTCTTTGGGCTCAAGGAGGTACTCTACGACACGCCGTACCTTAACGATGAGAAGCTGCCGAAGACCACCGAGCTCGAGTTGGTCGGAACGCAGCGGGTGTCTGCGAATATTACACTTCAGACCCAGGCCGACATCGAGGCGGTGTTCCAGATGACGCCGTACTACTACCGCACGCGCCCTTCCGACAAAGAACGCCTGGCAAATTTGGACACCCTTCAAACCGACATCGACTTCATCATCGCCGAGTACCGCCACTAACCTACCAAAAAGGGACAGATTTATTTTGGCAGGTTTTATCTGGGCAAACGTAAAGGGCCGACCGCGGAGATTGAACTGCGTCCCAAATCTTGGACGCCCTAAATAGCGACTAGGCCGCGAGGGCCT
>CAJLAN010000174.1 GCA_905204635.1 uncultured Collinsella sp.
CAGCCTTGCCATAAAACGGCAGCAGATGGTGCTCGCACAGCGAGTAAAACGTAATGTCGCGCTCGATAACCAAATCGTTCGAAGCGACGGCAAAGGTTTTGGACAGGTGCTCCTCGGCGCTCTGATCCATGCCGCCGGCAATCTCACCATACATACGGGCGACGCGTGCCGGCGTCTCCAGCAGGCCCTCACGAGTTGGGTCCTCGCCTATGCCCTCAAGCAACAGCTTTATGGCGGCCTCACTTTTTTTCGATTTCGCGTTCGCGCTATGGTACCACGCCCTCCGGCATCGGCCACAAGCTACATAGTATGGGTCGAATAGACCGGATCGTCTCGCCAAAGCTCCACAACATCGCAAAGCGCAACGTCCTCACGCGCAGCACGAGCGCGCGTGGCGTTCATGTCGATCACACGCTGATTACTCGATCCCCTAAAGCGCAACGAGATATCGTACAGATCTTGAACAAACGGGCCGTCCACCAGCATGTCGAGGCAGGCAAGGATACGGTCCGTCACCTCGGTATGGTGACGACCGCCCGGCATAAGCTCCTCGAGCACGTCACCGGTAAAGCACCAAATGGTCTTCCCCGACTCCACAGGATAGGTCGCACGCACGCGTTCGATAAAGTCAACGAGACCCGCCTGATTTTCGGGCTCCATAGGCTCGCCGCCCAGAATCGTCAGGCCATCAATAAAGGGATGGTCAAGACTCTCGATAATTTTGTCCTCGACGGCACGATCGAACGGCTCACCCGCGGCAAAGTCCCACGCGACGGAGTTAAAGCAATTCTTGCACCCGCGACGGCACCCGCTCACAAACAGAGAAGTACGAACACCTTCCCCATCAGCAATGTCGAAATACTTAATGTTCGCGTAGTTCATAGGTAACTCTCCCGGGAGGCCGGGACATATCATCCCGTCCTCAAACATTCTCGGCCTGCGGCCTGCGAAACTGCGGGCGGGACGATATGTCCCGGCCGCATGCAAAGGGTAACTCAATGAACGAAGCGAACATCGAGCATAGGGTTCGAGGTCCAATAAATACTTTGTTGCAGCTCAACCGACTCCGCAAGCAAACCGTTGTTGCAAGTCAACTCATTTCTGCTAAGAACTTCGAGGAGTGAGCAGACCGCATGCTGCATCTCAGCTACATCAACTTGGCTGCCCCGTAGCGAGGCCCCGGACCTTTGCTCGATATGAGTTCCGCACGAACAGGAGGCGCCAGTGGCGCCTCCGTCGTGAGCCAGGACTGTTCGAAATAGCGAGTAAAGGTCCGGGGCCTCGCTACGGGGCAGCCTGGGATGGTTATTAGAGATGCAGCACGCGGTCGCGGATCTCCTCGGTTCGACCCTGGTTCCAGAATTGGGTACCGATGTAGCCGCACGTACGACGGGCGACGTTCATCTTCTCCTGGTCGCGGTTTCCGCAGTTGGGGCACTCCCACACCAGCTTGCCGTCATCCTCGACAATCTTGATCTCGCCGTCGTAGCCGCACACCTGGCAGTAATCGCTCTTGGTGTTGAGCTCGGCGTACATGATGTTGTCGTAGATGTACTGCATCACGCGAATGACAGCCTTGAGGTTGTCTTGCATGTTGGGAACCTCGACGTAGGAGATAGCACCGCCCGGCGAAAGCTGCTGGAACATACCCTCAAACTTAAGCTTATCGAAGGCATCGATCTCCTCGGACACATGGACGTGGTAGCTGTTGGTAATGTACCCCTTGTCCGTCACACCCGGAATAATGCCAAAACGACGCTGCAGGCACTTGGCGAACTTGTAGGTCGTCGACTCCAACGGCGTTCCGTACAGCGAGAAATCGATGTCGCTCGCGGCTTTCCACTCCGCACACTTGTCGTTCATGTGCTGCATGACGGCCATGGCAAAGGGCGTGCCTTCCTTCTCGGTGTGGCTGTGGCCCGTCATGTACTTGACGCACTCATACAGACCGGCGTAACCCAGGCTGATGGTGGAATAGCCGCCCACGAGCAGTTTGTCGATCGTCTCGCCCTTCTTAAGGCGCGCCAGAGCGCCGTACTGCCAAAGAATCGGCGCGGCATCCGAAAGCGTGCCCATCAGGCGCTCATGACGGCACAGCAGGGCACGATGGCACAGCTCAAGGCGCTCATCGAAGATCTTCCAGAACTTGTCCATATCCTGGTGCGAGCTCAGCGCGACATCAGGCAGGTTAATGGTCACAACGCCCTGGTTAAAGCGGCCATAGTACTTAGGCTTGCTCGGGTCGTAGTTGAGCGCGTTGGCAACGTTGTTAAAGCCGTTGCCCGAGCGATCGGGCGTCAGGAAACTGCGGCAACCCATGCAGGTGTAGCAATCACCGTTGCCCGCAGTCTCGCCCTTCGACAGCTTAAGCTCGCGCATCTTTTTCTCGGAGATGTAGTCGGGCACCATGCGCTTGGCGGTGCACTTCGCAGCCAGCTGAGTCAGGTAGAAGTACGGGGAATTCTCGTGAACGTTATCGTCCTCGAGCACATAGATAAGCTTGGGGAACGCCGGAGTGATCCACACGCCAGCCTCGTTCTTAACGCCCTCATAGCGCTGACGAAGCGTCTCCTCCACAATCATGGCAAGGTCGTGCTTCTCCTGGGGCGTACGGGCCTCATTGAGATACATAAAGACCGTCACGAACGGCGCCTGGCCATTCGTGGTCATAAGGGTCACGACCTGATACTGGATCGTCTGGACGCCGCGACGAATCTCATCGCGCAGGCGATCCTCCACGACCTCGCGGACCTTTTCGGGAGATGCGGAAACGCCGAGCTCCTCAAGCTCGCGAGCAACCTCGCCGCGAATCTTTTGACGGCTCACCTCGACGAACGGGGCGAGATGAGTCAGCGAAATCGACTGGCCGCCGTACTGGGAGGAAGCAACCTGGGCGATGATCTGCGTCGCGATGTTGCAGGCCGTCGAGAAGCTATGCGGCTTCTCAATCAGCGTACCCGAGATAACAGTACCGTTCTGGAGCATATCCTCCAGGTTCACCAGGTCGCAGTTATGCATGTGCTGGGCAAAGTAGTCCGAATCGTGGAAGTGAATCAGGCCCTCGTTGTGAGCATCCACGATCTCCTGGGGCAGCAGCACGCGCTGCGTCAGGTCCTTGGAAATCTCGCCGGCCATGTAGTCGCGCTGAACGGAGTTGACGGTCGGGTTCTTGTTAGAGTTCTCCTGCTTGACCTCTTCGTTGTTGCATTCGATCAGCGACAGGATCTTGTCGTCGGTCGTGTTCTTTTGGCGCTTTAGGCTCTGAACATAGCGATAGATGATGTAGTGGCGAGCGACCTCGTAGCAGTCGAGACGCATAATCTCGTCCTCGACCAAATCCTGGATCTCCTCGACCGATACGGTGTGACCGGCCTTCTCACATGCCTCGGCGACGTTTTGTGCCGCATAGATCACCTGGCGGTCGGTAAGGCGAGAGCCTTCCTCGACCTCCAAGTTTGCGGCGCGGATCGCATTGACGATCTTATCGATGTCAAAGGTAACCTCAGTGCCGCTGCGCTTGATGATCTTCATCCTCTTGCCTCTTTCGCATCGTAGCCTCATTGCGCTTCAGAGCCAAACGATGCCCGGCAGGGCTTGACCTGTCTTGCGGCGCCGTCGCGCAATCTGTGTTCTCGATAACCATAGGCCCTCATGCGGACAATCCTCGCAGCCGATCAAGGGGCTCAAAGATCCATCCAAATGGGGCGAATAAGGTTCTCGCTCTCTGTCCGCCATCTATCATACGACAAAGAGGCATCTATATCCTGTATTCTTTTTTTAGGTCAAACACAACATATAGTGTTTCAGCAGGTCAAACCAATTGGTCAATTTACAGACGCATTAATTATGAGGGGTTCTTGGCAAGTCGGTAAAACATTACCAACACGGCTACCTGCATGGCAGTTATAAAACCCCCTTGTCAAGCCGCTGACAAATCCTACCAAAACCAAGCCGCTCACGCCAAAAGAATCCAAAAGATTATGCTTGACCAACATGTTGCGGTCACGATGGGCCAGGACACATGCAATCTGCCGGCACCCCTACGGGATGCGAAGACCATCGCGTACAGACCTTGGATCAATAGTTGGTGACTTTTTTGGCGACGTGCTTGGTGGCAAAAAACAAAACAGCCCAGAGGACATAGCCTCTGAGCTGCGAACATTTGGTGGGCGTTAGAAGATTTGAACTTCTGACCTCTTCCGTGTCAGGGA
>CAJLAN010000175.1 GCA_905204635.1 uncultured Collinsella sp.
CCCCCCCGGCCGGTCCGCCGTTCGGTAGAACGGCGGAACTAAATCAACTTGAAGCCCTTGCGCTTGCCCACGGAGAGGGTGTCGCCCAGCTTGAGGGCGCTGGGGTCGATGTTGTAGCTCTTGGGAGCCACGGCCTTGCCGTTGATCTTGACGCCGCCGCCGTCGATGTCGCGACGGGCCTGGCCGGCGCTGGCCGAAAGGCCCAGGTCCTTAAGCAGACCGGCGAGGTAGATCTGGCCCTCGTCGTTAACAGTCAGCTCAACATGCTTCTCGGGGAAGTCGGCGAGCTGGCCCTCCTTGAACACGCGGTCGAACTCGGCCTGAGCCTCGTCGCCGGCACCGGCGCCGTGGTAGGTGTCGCACAGGTCGCGGCCCAGAGCGCGCTTAAGCTCATAGGGATCGGCAGAGCCGTCGGCCAGAGCAGCATCGATCTTGTCGACCTCGGCCGGGGTGAGCGAGCTCGCAAGGCGGTAGTACTTGCCGATCATCTCGTCGGGGATGGACATGGTCTTGCCGAACATATCCTTGGGCGCGTCGGTCAGGCCGATGTAGTTACCGTAGGACTTGGACATCTTACGGACGCCATCGGTACCCTCGAGCAGCGGCATGGTGAGCGCAATCTGGGGCTCCATGCCCATCTTCTCCATGAGCTCACGGCCGGCGAGCAGGTTGAAGAGCTGGTCGGTGCCGCCCATCTCCACGTCGGCCTTGATCTGCACGGAGTCGAAAGCCTGCATCACGGGATACAGGAACTCATGCAGGGCGATCGGCGTCTGAGACTGGTAGCGCTTGGTAAAGTCGTCGCGCTCAAGAATACGGGCGACGGTGAACTTGGAGCACACCTGCAGCAGACCAGCCAGATCCATCGACAAGATCCAGTCACCGTTGTGCACGATGGTGGTCTTCTCGGGATCCAGGATCTTCATGGCCTGGCTCACGTAGGTCTCGGCATTGGCCTCGATCTGCTCCTGCGAAAGCTGCGGACGGGTGGAATTCTTGCCCGAAGGGTCGCCAATCAACGCGGTACCGTTGCCGATGATGAGGGTGACGTTGTGGCCCAGGTCCTGGAACTGACGCATCTTGCGCAGCGGCACGGCGTGGCCCAGGTGCAGGTCGGGGCTGGTGGGATCGACGCCGAGCTTGATGTTGAGGGGCTCGCCCTTCTCAAGCTTCTTGCGAAGGTCGGCCTCGGGAACGATCTGCGCGGCGCCCGAGGTGATGATACGCATTTGCTCGTCAACAGACAGCATTGGGTATCCTCCTTTTGCTATAGCACCCTCGCCGAAAACGGCGGTGCTGGAAGTCCATAAACTCTCTTATGATAACAAACTGACGCGACGCAGCATCTACGACAGGAAAATCCTCGTCCTGCCGCATGCGTCGATGGCAACTGGCAGACGCGTACCGTCACGCTCGACCAGATAGCGTATCTGCCGACGACGCAAGCAGTCGCGGCAACGGACCCGCCCCGTCGCATCGGTGGCGCAAACGCCCTCGGCGGTCAGCAGGCAGTGCTCGCACACCATGAGCTCGGGACGGTCGGCGTCGACCGGACCCAAGACGCCGGGTTCAGCAGCCAGCTCGGCGATACGCTCCCTGTCATTGCTGAGCAACTCGGCAGGCAAGTATACCCACCTCGCGCCAAGCCCGCGCAGCCAGGCAAGCGTGGCCCGATTGGCGCAGAACACCGGCGCCGCCACGTCAAACGTCGTGCCCAGCTCGCGGGCCATCGCCACCTGTCCCAGATTGCGGCAGACGACGCGCCCGGCACGTTGCATAAGCGCTCGAGTCCGCTCGGCGTCGCCTGCACGGCACACTTCGTCGAGCACCACCGTCGCATCGGACAGATCCCACTCATCGCGCGGATCCAAATCCATCAGCTCCCAGGCAAAGACCTTACGAGCAAAAGCCTCATGCTTTGCCGGCTCCGCCGGGCCCGCCAACTCCGTCGGTACATCGCCATCTGCCAGAACGCCCTCAAACGGCAGCACCTCAACGGACTGCTCAGCAGGCGCGACTGCATCTGCCTCGACCCGCATGCGCTCCAACACCGTTGCCGTCTGCCCCAGCACGCCGGCACTGCGAATCAGATAGACCTCGCAGCCCGCGTCCACCTTGCGTTTGCAATGCACGACGATGCGCTCTCCCGCAGCGGCATCCACGGGGCAAGGCACCTGTGGCCAGCGCTTGGGCACATCGGGACGCGCGTCGGCACCCGGGTAAAATCGGATCTCGAGCGTATCGCCCGCCGCCGCGGCGGCATCAAGCTCAACCGTCACCTCTTCGTGACCCACCGCCACCAAGTGGCCCACGCGCACACCCTGGTTGATCGCGCGCTCAAAGCTCATGAGCTCGGCGCCCGAACGACCCCGCAGATACGCATCGGTAAAGCCGCGGTTGAACGACCTTCCCAGCTCGCGCTCAAGCGCCGGCACCGCATCGGCATCCCATGTGCCGTCGCGCAGCATATTGAGCGCCCGACGCCACACCCTCACCACGTTAAAGACGTAGTCGGGATTCTTCATGCGGCCCTCGATCTTGAGCGATGCCACGCCGGCGGCAACAAGCTCGGGCAGATGCGCGATGCCCAGATAGTCACGCGGACAAAGCAGGCGATCCCCTTCGACAGCGACAACACTCTGCCCCGCCTCGTCCACCAAGTCATAGGATAGACGGCACGGTTGCGTGCAGTCGCCGCGCATCGCAGAGCGGCCACGTCGAAGGGCAGAGAACCCGCACGCACCCGAGTATCCAATGCAAATAGCGCCGTGACAGAACACCTCGATGGGCACGCCAGTAGCGCAAAGCGTCTCAATCTCTGCAACGCTCAGCTCGCGCGCAGTCGTCACGCGCTCAACGCCCAACTCCTTGGCAGCCAACTGCACGGCACCCTCGCTATGAGCGCCCGCCTGAGTGGACAGGTGAATCTCGACCCCCGAAATCGCCGCACGTAGCGCGCAAGCCAGCCCGGCATCGGCCACAATCAACGCATCGGCACCCAACGCGTGCGCATGCGCCCCCAACGCCACGGCGTCGGCAAGCTCATCATCGAACACGAATACGTTGAGCGTCACGTACACACGCACGCCATGGGCATGGGCCACGGCACAACCGCGCGCGAACTCATCATCGTTAAAGCCATGCGCGCTCACTCGAGCGTTGAATCCGTCCAGCCCCGCATAGATGGCATCGGCACCCGCCGCAATCGCCGCGAGCATCTGGTCGAGCCCGCCAGCAGGCGCCAGCAGTTCGGGCAGCGCCACTCCAGCCGCCGCCAACTCGCTTTCGCATTGTCCGCTCGGTTCCATCGGCCGAATCGCCATCGGTAAACTCCTCACCAAGGTATGCATTCACTCTGAAAAATGCCGTCATCCAGCATACACGAGGCCCCGCGTGCCTCGTTTGGTTTATCGTGTAATAACTTATGTCCATCCTGCCAGGCATAACACCTGCCGCCTGGCACGACATACCTGGAGGTCAATATATGGGTCCTCGCCAACGACAGGGGCGCAGTCGCTCTAAGACGCATGCCCTTCCCATGATCTTGCTCTCGTTTTTGGGCTTTCTGCTTATCGCGGGCGTAGCGTTTGGCATCGGCATGATCGGCAACGTCAACCGCTGGCTGTCCGATCTGCCCGACTACACCGATGCCAACGCGTATCTGGTGAGCGAGCCCACCGACATCGTCGACTGCAACGGCAACACCATTGCGAGTTTCTACACGCAAAACCGCAAGTCCATCACCAAGGACCAAGTGTCCCCGTACGTGCTGCAGGGCACCGTTGACGTTGAGGACGAGCGCTTCTACGAGCACGGCGGCATCGACCTCTGGGGCATTGCACGCGCATCGGTGGCAACCCTCACCGGCGGCCACGAGGGCGCATCGACCATCACCCAGCAGCTGGTTCGCAACACCATCTTGCAGGAGGAACAATTCGACTCGACCATCGAGCGTAAGGTGCGCGAGGCCTATATCGCCATCAAGATGGAGGATATGTACTCCAAAGACGAGATCCTCATGATGTACCTCAACACCATCTACCTCGGCTACAACAGCTACGGCGTGCAGACCGCGGCGGACCGTTACTTCGGCAAGGATGTTTCGCAGCTCGATCTGGCGGAAGGCGCCGTTCTGGCCGGACTGACCAACAATCCGTCCATCTACGACGTATACAACCATCCCGACA
>CAJLAN010000176.1 GCA_905204635.1 uncultured Collinsella sp.
ATGCGAGCGCGGGCACCGGCCTCGTCGATGAGGTCGATGGCCTTATCGGGCAAGAAGCGATCCTGGATGTAGCGGTTGGAAAGGTTCGCGGCGGCCTCGATAGCACCCTGCGTATAGCGCACATGGTGGTGCTCCTCGTAGCGCGGCTTGAGCGCGGTCAGGATCTTGACCGTGTCCTCGACGCTCGGCTCCTCGACATCAATGGTCTGGAAGCGACGCTCGAAGGCCGGGTCCTTGGTGAGGTACTTGCGGAACTCCTCGGCCGTGGTGGCACCGATGATCTGGAAAGCACCGCGCGCGAGCACGGGCTTGAGCATAGAGCTCGCATCGATAGAACCCTCGGCAGAACCGGCACCGATGATGGTGTGCATCTCGTCGATAAACAAGATGACGTCGTCGGCTTCGGTCGCCTCCTGGATCACGTTCTTGAGGCGCTCCTCAAACTCACCGCGATACTTGGCACCCGCGACAAGACCCGGCAGATCGAGCGTCCAGATATTCTGGTTCATAAGATTCTCGGGCACATTGCCAGCAGCAATCTGCTGCGCCAGGCCCTCGACGATAGCCGTCTTGCCCACGCCGGGATCGCCCAGGATAAGCGGATTGTTCTTGGTGCGGCGCGAAAGGATCTCCATCATGCGCTGGACTTCCTTTTCGCGGCCAATCACGGGATCGAGCTCGCCGTCGCGCGCCTTTTGCGTGAGGTTGGTGGCGAACTGCTTGAGCGTGTCGGTGCCGCTCCCCTTTTGCTGAGAGGCATCCGAGCCGCTAAAGAACGGCAGGCCCGCACCGGGACGACCAGCGCCGGCTCCGGCGAGCGGGCGCTTCTTGTCTTGATCCTTGGCGGTAAGCTTCTCGATAGCCTTTTTGATAGAAGCGGACGATACGCCCAGGCGCATGAGGATGTCCATGGCCATGCCGTTGCCCTCTTCGACGATGCCGATGAGCAGGTGCTCGGTCGACACATACGTCTGGTTGTTCTCGCGCGCCACGCGGAAGGAGCGCTCCATCACGCTGATGACGAGTGGCGTAAAGGCGAGCTTAGCGGCCTCGGTCTCCTCGCTGGGCTCCGGAACGGTGGTCTGGACTTCTTTGAGCGTGTCCATGATGTCGTCGTAGGAGATATCGAGCGAGCGCAGTGCCTCGGCGGCAATGCCCTCGTCCTCCTTGGCAAGCGCGAGCAGCAGATGCTCGGTGCCCACCTTATTTGAATGAAGATCGAGCGCCTCTTGTTTGGCCATGGACATGACCTTGCGCGCGCGATCGGTAAAACGGTCTAACATGCTAGTTCCTCTTAGACGAGCTAGTTTTTCAAACGCAAAGCGCCACTCGTGGCGGCGCTTTGGTCTCTTTACCCATATGGAGTATATGTTAACCGCTGGGGCCTTTTCCGCATGCAGCCATACGACAACGTCTACAAAAAAGGAATCGCCGGGTGCGGCGGGCGCTCTAGGTTAGAGGCTGTTGCCTAGCAGGCAGGCTCGGCGTCCATGCTCTCGGCAACGCCATTGACGGCATCGGCAACGGGAGCACCAGGCATGCGCACGAGCTCCATATGCTGCTCTTCAAAGACGGTTCCCATGGGGAAGGCGCGGCGGAAGACAAAGCGAGCAACCGGACCAGCCACCAGCAGGTTCCAGGGCAGGGCCATGATAAAGTTGCGCGGAATGTTGACGAGCCACATCATCGGCAGCAGCTGCAGGTTGGCGAGCGGACCACCGGGCATATGGAACAGGCCTTCACACGCGCCGTAGAGCGACATGATGATGACCATGGGAACGACCATGCAGGAGCTGACGGCGAGCGTCATGGCAAGCGTCGAGCTCTTACCAGGCGTGACCAGGAATTTAAAAGCGAAACCCTTGGCAAGGGGGCTGGCAACAAACCAGTCGCAGCACATGGCAAAAATGTAGGCAACGGGGAAGCCGAGCCACGCGGCGGCAACAACCTCGCCGTTGATGGCCCCATGCTGCAGGGCTACGTTGTAGATGCTCATCCAGAGCACCATGCAAAAGCACATGATAAAGGTGAACAGCAGGCTCTCTCGTTTGTTGATAGGCATAAAGGGCATGGTCCTTTCTGTGTTACGCCGCGGTACCACGCAACAAAAACGGGCGGGCAAGATGGAGCTGTTGGGACTTCATCTCGCCCGCCCGTGGTACGTGCGTCTGCGACTACTTATGTGGTGGAACTACCCTAACACGAAAAGCACGTGCTTCGTAAGCGTTGAGTTTGTGGAGATGCAGGGCACCAATAATCCCCCGACCCCATAAGTTGCGGTGGAATACGGACTGTTTTGACCCTTTAAGCAGTAATTCAGCCCCTATTTCACCGCAACTCATTTGATGCAAAGTAACCTGTCCCCCTTGCACCAATTAGCTGGTGTGGCGCCAGCGAGGGTCGGTGAGGGTTCTCGCCACGCCCAAGCCAACGGGCAGAAACGCCACGATGAGCACCGCGCGCACAAACCAGCCGAGCATATTGACCGTGTCGAAGGTGCACATGTAATACATCGAGCGATAGAGATACAGGCCCGGCACCATAATGACAATCGAAGGCACCGTGAGGGCGATGCGCGGGTAGGTGAGCTTGACTTCGGCCAAGCTTGCCAGCAGACCCGATACCAGCGCGCCGATAAACGCTGCTGCCTCGGGAGGCATTCCCGTGCTGAAGCCCAGGAAGGGAATCATCGTCGGCGCATCGACGAGCGTAAGGCGCAAGGTATTGGACACGGCGCCGATCAGCCCAGCTGCCGCTGCCATCTTTACCGGGCTGTTGAACATAACCGAGAAGCCAAATACGCCAACGAAGCTCATCACCACGCGCAGGAGCGTAAGGGCAAGCGGCGAAAGGCCCAGTGGGGCAAAGTCGTCCGGCGCCAGGCCAACACACTCGGCAACCATCCAACCTACGAGCGTCGCCATCACAATAATCGAGACGGCATATGACAGACGTTCGATACCGCTTCGCATATCGAGCTTTGCGATGTCGAGGCCTGCCGTAATGAGGGGAAAGCCGGGAATCACAAAGAGCATGGCGCCGATATAGCCTTCTTGGTGCGACATTGCCCCCGGTACGACCTGGCCAAGGCCGAGCAATGCCAGCAGATACGAAACGCAAGCGAGCGCAACGCCCGTCGTCAGCGCGCTAAACTGGCCAAGACCCTGCTTGAGAATATGGGAGCGAGCAAAGTTGCCGACACCAGCGCCCACGAATGCACAGGCCATCTCGATGGGGCCACCGCCGAGCAAAAAGACGAAAGCGCCGCAGGCACAGGCCGCGGCAAGCCCCTGCTGCCAGGGAGTGTAATCGGGCTTTGAGCTCTCAACGGTCTTGAGCATCTCGTGGTATTCGTGCACGGTAAACCGGCGCCCATACGTCTCGATTTCCTTTAAGAAGCTCTCCATCATCCAAATGCGATGGGTATTGACTCCCGTTGTGGGCAGGCTGACAACCTCGTTAAAGCAGTGGCCATCTTCGATGCAGGTGCACTCAAACGACAGAAGACTCAGGTCGACGTGAATCGTGACGCCCAGTACGGCAGCAACACGATTCATGGTATCGCGCACGCGCCAGGCACCCGTTCCGCTTGCCAGCATAAGCATGCCGGTGCGGCAGATGATGGATGACTTATCGGTGAGCGGCGCATCGACGGCAAGCTCATCGCCTGCCGTCACGATCTGGTGCCAGTCAGTTTTCATATGGAGCGCACCGGCACGAACACCGTGGTGCATGGGGGCTCTCGAAAGCAGCGAGTCAAGGCGCGACGGCTGTGGGGGCTCCGTTGATTCGCCCTCGTCCTCGTCGGGCTCTTCATCAATAAGGTCGAAAGTATCGAGCGCCGCCGGCTCGCGACGGTCGATCAATTCCTCGTCCTCATCATCAAAGTAGTTGAACTGATCGAGCATGTCCTCTTCGATTGCACGCTCGCTCGCGTCGTCCATCCCGGTGCTCCCTTCCTGTCGACTAACCCCCATCCTAGGCAGCAACGGCTAAAGGAAACATAAAAGAGACGACTGTCATGCGAGCCATGTGCGCAATATCCGTTGGGTAGTCGTTTAAGAACGTCCCCAATGACTACATCGATGTATTGGCAACGTCAGCGAGCGGGCCGCATTTGAGACAAGGTGACGTGAAACGAAAGGG
>CAJLAN010000177.1 GCA_905204635.1 uncultured Collinsella sp.
TAGCGCGCCCACAGCCCACCACGCCGAGACGACCGCTCCCGCCACGAGACCGACGGACGCGGCATACAGCCACCGCTTCAAAGGGGCAAGTCGCACACAAGATTGAGCCAGCACAACGAATACCGCCGCCGCGACGGGGATGGCCCATAGCGGCCCGACCGCCGGCGCCTGCTCCCTCAGCAGCGCATCAGCGGCCACGTTGAGCACCAAGGCGCAGCTCATGCACATGCCTGCACACAGGGCCATCGTCCACGGTATCAGGGGCCGCGGAGGCATCACATGCTCGCGCTCGGTCGCACTCATACGCAGATGCTATCTTTGATTTTGGCAAGCTTTTTCTCACCGATTCCCGACACACGCATCAGATCGTCAACCGAGGCAAAAGCACCGTTCTTTGTCCGCTCATCGATAATCGACTGGGCCATGGAGGGGCCGATGCCCGAAAGCGTCTGTAGCTCTGCCGCGCTTGCCGTATTGATGTTTACCAGGCCTGTTGCGCCACTCACGCCCGGTGATGCGGAAGTCCCACCATCAACACCGGCTTCCGCAATGGACTCCTGCTGCTCCCCTACCGTTGGAACGTGAATCTTCTGTCCATCGACGACCTTAGATGCCCGATTGAGACCCGTAACGTCTGCCTCGGGCGCCAGCCCGCCGGCGGCATCAATCGCCTGAGCCACCCGCGCGCCGTCCTTGAGACGATATACACCGGGCGACACAACGGCGCCATCGACATCGACATAGACCTCTGCTGCGGCAGAAGCCTTAGTCGAAGAACCTTCGGATGTCTTTCCGCTCGAGGCATCGCCGGATCCTGGCTCCACCAACGAGCCCGAACCGTCAGTGCGCTCAAACGACACGCCACCGGCACCGCCGCCAAGGTTCGCCATCGCCAAGCCGCTCGCCATCGCAATGACGACCAGGATCGCCATCACCACTGCCTTATGACCGAGCAGCTTGCCCGCCCAGCGGTCCATCTTTTTGACCCGTTCGTGTTGTTCGCGCTGCGCCATAGCAAAACCTCCTAACACCATCGTGTCAGGAAAGGAGTTCCGCAACAGCCACGCCCCAAAACCGGTTTTTGCGGTCAAACCAAAAGCTGACCAAAACCTTGCACAAATCTGTCCATTTATTCAGGCACGCGTCAGCCAATGGACACTTAGCCGCAAAATGCCCAGATAGCAAAAGACCGACGATGCAGGCGCACCGTCGGTCTATGCACAAATTTACTCGTGATCTTGGTAAATCTCACGCGGAGCAAGCTCCGAATGTTTGCGTTTTAAAGTCTTAGGGGCCTTATACGTATTGCTCTCGAAGTCGATATACTCGGTCTGCTTGAGCAGGCGCTCGATCATCTCCTCGTGATCGAACAACTCCCAGGCCTCATGCACGGCATCGAGTTTGGCGTGCGTCTCGGGACGGCGCGGCATAAACAGCGTGCAGCAGTCGGGAGCGGCCTCAGTCGAGATATCAAACGTACCGATCTCCTCGGCGCGCGCGATGATCTCCTGCTTGTCCGAACCGATGAGAGGACGGAACACGGGGATCTTCACGGCCTCGTTGACGGCCATGATATTCTCAAGCGTTTGGGAGGCAACCTGCCCAAGCGATTCGCCCGTCACGATGGCCTTGGCGCCCTCGATGTGCGCAATGCGCTCGGCAACCGAATACATAATACGGCGATACATGATCACGCGCAGGTTGCTGGGACAGGTGACCGAAATCTCACGCTGGCAGTCACCAAACGGCACCACGTACAGGCGGCCGATCTGGACACCCGGCTCAAGCGCACGGATGATGTCCTGCACCAAATACTCGCTCGTATCGGGCGTCTGCGGACGACCGGAGAAATGTACCGGCACGCACACCGCGCCGCGACGCGCGAGCATCCAGGTCGCCACCGGAGAATCGATACCCGACGACAGCAGCGTCACGACCTTGCCGGCAGAACCCACCGGCAGACCGCCCACACCGCGCACGGAGCGCGCATACACGTAGACGCTACCCTGGACCACCAGTACGTGCACCATAGCGTCAGGATCGTGCATCTGAACCTTTTTATCAGGAAACGCCTCGCACAACACCTCGCCCACCTGACGATTGATGTCAATCGAGGTGAGCTCATAGTCAGTATTGGAGCGCTTGGCGTGCACCTTAAACGAATCGAAGGAACCAAACTCGCGCAGCGCCTTCACGGCGGCGGCGCAGTACTCCTGCGGGTCGCGGTTGGTGTGATACGCCAAAGACACACGAGCAACGCCGGGAACGGTGCGAATGACACGCGCCGCCTCGTCGGCCTGATGCTCGTTAAAGGTCACGAGGATATAACCGGAAATTCGAGACACGGCATTCACGGAAAAGGCGGCCAAGGCCGCCTTGATGTTATCCATGAGGATATGCTCAAAATGTGCGCGGTTCTTGCCCTTCAGTCCAACCTCGTGATAGTGGACCAGGCAGACGCGAGCCGCCATTTAGGCTTCAGCAACCTTGTGGCCGAGCGCTTTCTCGTAACGGGCCTCATCGTAAGAGATGTCGCCGTCGACAATCTCGTCCATAGCCATCGAGATGGTATCGGCACCGGAAAGCCCGATGGTGATGTCATCGACATCCTGGACGGCAAGCACGCGGTTGTGCTGGCCACGCAGCATGCTATTGATGTCGCAGGCGCGCTTGGAGGCAAGCGAAGCGAGCAGGAAGCGGTTGTGATCGGTCTTCTCCAGAAGATCGTCAATGCAAGGCTTTACAACGGACACGGACCTCAGATCCTTTCATGCATATCGAGAACGCGAACGAGCTCATCGGTCGCGCGGTCGAGATCGTCATTTACCACGACGTCGTCGTAGTGGTCGGCAAGGGCAAGCTCATCGGCGGCGTTTGCCATACGCAGCTCAATCGTCTCGGGCGTCTCGGTACCGCGACCGACCAGACGCTCACGGAGCACCTCAAGCGAAGGCGGCTTGATAAAGATCAGCACGGCCTCGGGGAAACGCTCCTTCACCTGCAGGGCGCCCTGGACATCGATCTCCAAAATCAGAGACGAGCCCGAGGCAAGCTTGGATGTGACCTCGCTCACCAACGTGCCGTAGCAGTTACCGTGGACCTCGGCCCACTCAACAAACTCGCCGTTTGCCACGCGGCGGTCGAACTCCTCGCGCGTCAGAAAAAAGTAGTTGACGCCGTAGACCTCACCTTTGCGTGGTGCTCGCGTGGTAGCCGAAACCGTCAGGCCCAGGTTCGAGCGGCGCTCGCGCACACGAGTGACGTGCGAGCCCTTGCCTGTGCCTGACGGTCCCGAAATCACAAAGAGCTTGGAATCCTGAGCGCTCACTTATTTGGTCAGCTGCTCGAGGAGCTGCTCGCGCTGACGGACGCCGAGGCCCTGGACGCGACGGGTAGCGGAGATACCGAGCTCCTCCATGATCTTGGCGGCCTTGGCCTTGCCATAACCAGGGAGAGACTCGATGAGAGTGGAAACTTTCATGCGGGAAGCGATGGGGTCATCGGAGTTGAGCACGGACTCGAGGGACTTCTCGCCCTTCTTGATCTGCTCGCGAAGCTCAGCGCGGGCGTGACGTGCGGCAGCAGCCTTCTCAAGAGCCTGCTTGCGCTGCTCATCGGTAAGCTGAGGGAGTGCCATTCGTACCTCCAAATAGTTGGGTTATATCTGATTCAATAATTGGCATTTTAGCACGTAGAACGTACAAAATGCCCAATCGCGGCTCCATAGGTTAGACGATACCCGCAAAAAGTGCAATATACTGCGCCCAAAGTTAAGCCCCTGACCTGCGATTCCACACAAAGGATGGGAAAGTTTACGCAGGCACAGGGGCTATTTTGTGCTAATGAGACCCAAAAGTGGTGACTTAGGGGAATCTTCTACGCGACGTTTTCGACCAGCTCGGCGACGATGGCGTCAAAGGCGGCAACCGGATCGTCGGCACCGGTGATGGGACGGCCCACCACAATGTGGCTTGCACCACGCTCGATAGCCTGGGAAGGCGTCGCCACGCGGGATTGGTCGCCTAAGGCGGCACCCACCGGACGCACACCCGGAGTCACGATCAGGGCATCAGGACCCAGCAGCTCACGCATGTCGTGAGCCTCCATCGGCGAGCACACGATGCCATCGATGCCGTTGG
>CAJLAN010000178.1 GCA_905204635.1 uncultured Collinsella sp.
ACCTCTTTGCCTGCGGCATGGGACGCCAGCACCAGCAGCACCGCGGCGGCGTTGTTGTTGACCACGAGCGCGTCCTCAGCACCGGTGAGTGAGCGGATCAGCTGCGCAGCGTGCTCCTTACGCGACCCACGCGAACAGGTGTCGACGCTGTACTCGAGCGTGCTATACCCGCGCGCAACCTCGGCCACGGCCTTGGCGGCCGACTCCGCGAGCGGGGCGCGGCCCAAGTTGGTGTGGATGACCACGCCCGTAGCGTTGACGGCAGGGCGCAGGCTCGGCAACGCAGAGCGGTGCGCACGCCACTCGATGGCCGAGGCTAGTTCGCGCTTAGAGCGCGGGGCAGCACCGGCGCGAATGGCGGCGCGCTCCTCGTCGAGCTCGGCCGTCACGGCAGCATGGACCACCGCGTCGCAGGTCTCCCCCGCCGCCTTCACCACCGGCCACTCGGCAAGCAGCTCGTTGACGGAAGGAATGGCGCGCAGGCGGGCGCGCACCTCATCGGACATGTTTTGGCTATCGCTCATGTGCGGCCTTTCAAAAGAAACGTGGACCAGTCGAATACATCAGCTGAGTCAATTAATCGTCATTATCCCCGCGCGTGACAATCTTTTCCACGCGAACGGCGTTTTCCTGAGTGAGCGCGGCACCCGTCAACGGATCCCAACGCAACGGCGTATGGTCGAGCGGGCCCACGCCCAAGGCTTGAGCGCCACCGACATCGGCGCCAAACGAACGCCCGCCGGGAGCGGCCGAGGTGAAGATGCATGCCGGATGCAGATACGGCGTCGTCTCCACGCGCACGCGGTCGCGGCCCATATCGCTCACAAGCTCGACGACCTCGCCATCGGCGATACCCATGCGAGCGGCGACATCGGCGTTCATCTGCACGGCATCCAGGTCCGATCCAGCCTCGGCGGCACCTTGGGCAGCGAGCCTGCGCGAAGTATGCGACTCAAAGGGACGGTTGCCGCTAATGAGGCGAAACATTCCCGGACCGGGCTCCACCATGGGCGCGATCCAGTTGGGTACACGACCCAGACCGACCCGTTCCCATACGTCGCTTGCCAGCGCAATTTTGCCGTCATCCAAGGGAATCGCCGGCTCGCCCGTACGCGACGGCAACGCAACACCCGTGTCGGCCCAGCCGCGCTCCTTGAGCTCGTCCAGATTGATCCCAAAAGGCGCCACCTGGGCAGCCGCCAGATCGTCGGACGTAAACCGAAAGTCCTCACCCACGCCACACGCCTGCGCCAGACCGGCAAAAATCTCCCAACCGGGACGTGTGTCGTCATGCTGCACAGGCAGCACGGCGTTGCGGTAGAACACGCGCGAATCATTGGCGCCCACGGCTGCGCCCACACCGCGGTCGGCCTCCAGATACGTCACGTCGGGCAACACGAAGTCAGAAGCGCGCGCTGTCTCGGACCAGCGAATATCAATCGTCACGAGCAGGTCGAGCTGCCGCAAAATACTCAACCAAGCCTGCGCATTGCCATAGCCCGCACCGGGGTTACTGGCATAGACGATGAGTCCACGTAAATCGCCGGCAAGAATCGACTGACCGATGGTCGTGCACAGGCCGCGCACCGGATCGACCAGTGGATAGCGCTCGGACCCCAGCTTGGATATGCGCGGCACCGGCGGCGTCGCAAAACGTGCGGGATCGAGGTCGCCCAACGCAAGCGGCGTGGGCGGGTTGAGGGCACCGCCCGCGTGTCCGATGCAGCCCAGCAGCACATCGACCAGACAAATCGCGCGCGCGGTCTGGGTGCTATTGGCATACGCGATGCCGATTCCACCATGAAAGCCCGCATCCACCACAGCGGCAGGCGCGGCGGCAGCCAGATCGCGTGCCGTCGCGACAATCTCTGCGGCCGGCACGTCGCACATCGACTCGGCCCACTCGGGCGTCCAAGCACGGGCCGCCTGCGCCAGCTCGCCAAAACCCGTGGTATAGCGGGTCACGAACTCGTGGTCATACAGATCCTCGGCAATCAAGACATGGGCAATACCCAACAGCAGCGCCAAGTCGCAGCCCGGGCGCACGCGCAGCCAGCGATCGGCAAGCGCAGCCGAGCCACTGCGCCGGGGGTCGACCACGATAATCTTCGCCCCACGGCGACGGGCATCGTTGAGCGCATCAACGGCCCCCATCGTCGACGAATCGACGATGGAACGCCCCAGGTACATGATGCAATCGGTATGCGCCAGGTCGGAAGCGGGGCTGTAGCCCAGGCTGTGCTCCCAACCGGTGAGACGGCTTACCTCGCAGGCGCCATCGGCACCGTACACGTTGGGCGAGCCCAGCGCATGCATAAAGCGATACGCCCAGTAACGGTCGAACGAGGGCACGCCGAGCGTCATGCCCAGCGCACGAGACCCGCACTCGTCAACAATGCCCAAAAGACGCTCGGCAATCTGCGCGAACGCCTCGTCCCACGAAATCGCATCGAACCCCGAGCCATCAGCTCGGCGACGCATGGGGTGCACGATGCGGTCGCGCTCGTCAAACGGCATTGCCAGGCGATGCCGTCCGCGGGCGCACAGGGCACGCGTCACGCACGGATGTCCCACAACCGGCAACTCAGCCACCACGCGACCGTCCTCAACGCGTGCCGCAAAGGCGCAATCGGCATAGCATCCCCCGCATGTGGTCACCACGGCGCGACCGTCACGCTTCACAGCAGATGCCATCTCGATTACCCCTTTCATCAGCCAAACACAGCAGGCCAAAAGCCCGGCAACGGGCCCCAGACCCAAAAAGCCTCCCGCACGGCAACGCCCCGCGGGAGGCCAAAGTCAAACAGACGATACCTTACGCCTCGGACTTCTTGGCGTAGATAAACCAGTAGCCGAGCGCGACCAGAACCGCGCCGCCCACGATGTTGCCCAGCGTGGCGGCGGACAAGTTAAACGCAATGCCCGCGGCGTTGAGCGCATCGGCGCCGGCGACCTTGGCACCGTAGCCGCATGCATGCATCACGGCGCCCATGGGCAAAAAGTACATGTTGGCGACGCAGTGCTCAAAACCGCAGGCCACAAAGGCGGCGATGGGCAGCAGAATGCCCACGACCTTATCGACCACGGTCTTGCCGGCGGTACCGATCCACACGGCCAGGCACACAAAGATGTTGCACAGGATGCCGCGGAAGAAGATCGTCACCCAGTCGATCGTCACCTTGCCGGCGGCGACGCTCACCATGGAATTGGCGACCGCCTCGCCGTTGAGCTTGTAAATGCCGGCCATGTACACCAAAAAGACGATGAATAGGGCGCCGACAAAGTTACCGACCCATACGACGACCCAGGCCTTGAGCATCTGGACCAGGGTGATCTTTTTGCTCTTGAGCGCGCAGACCATAAGCGAATTACCGGTAAACAGCTCGGCGCCGCACACCAGCACCAGCACCAGGCCCAGGCAAAAGCACAGGCCGCCCACGACGCGCTGGGCACCCCAGCCCAGCGTGCTGTCGCTCAAGAACACGGTAAAGAACAGGCCACCGAAGGCAATAAACGCACCGGCGAACATTGCCAACAGAAAGGCCTTTGCGACCGGCAGGTTGGCCTTGGTCACGCCGGCGGCCTCGGTCTTGGCCTCGATCGCGGCGGGCGCCAGGCAATCGGGAGCGGGGTACTCCACCTTGGAATCTGCCATGTCAATCACTTCTTTCCTAATCAGCAGGGACAAGCGCTCCTATTGCTCTTGCCCCAAGCGGACAAAGTGGGAAAAGTCGTTGGCGGCCACGGCGTCGTACACGGCGTCGACGGCGTCAAAGACCTCCGGGGACATAGGGTTGTAGAACTCCGTGTCGCCCGGCTGAATCCCAACGAAGACGATATCATCACACGATTGCTCAATCTCTTCGATCAGAATCGACAAAGGAAGCGAATGCGTGGTGAACATCGACTTGCGGGCCACGTCACGTTTGTCGAGCAAGCGGATGGCGCCGACGGGCAGCGCCATGTCGGCGGCATCGACCAAAACCAGACGCGGCGGACGCTCGCGCTTGACCTCGATGATGTCGTCCTCGGGCGTTTGCCCGCCGTCGATGGTGTACCAACCGGCGATGGGTGCGTCCTCCATCTTTTTGGAGAGCACGGGGCCGGCGGCATCATCGGCACGCAGCACGCTTCCCGCC
>CAJLAN010000179.1 GCA_905204635.1 uncultured Collinsella sp.
CATCGCGGCCGAGCACCATGCTCGCCAAGCCAATGTCCTGTGTCACGACCACGTCGCCCGCCTGCAGGCGTTCGACAATGGCAAAGTCGGCGCTGTCGGCGCCCACGCTCACATCGAGCGTCGTGACCCAAAATCCGCGTCGCGCATGCTCGACGTCGCGCGGATCGTCGCGGCGAATGTGGCGTTCCAGGTTCTGTGTGCTGTTGCCGGCGATAACGACGGCGACGCCCGCTCGCCGCGCGCAGTCAATCGACTCGCGCGTGACCGGGCAGGCGTCTGCATCAATAAAGAGCGTTCGCGGCATCTAGTGCACCAGTTTGCCAAATTGAATAGCGCGAACAATCAGCGTTACGCCAAACACCAGCAGTGCGGCGCCGCTAAAGATGACGAGCATCTTGGCCGACCACAGCGGATAGATAAACACGAACATGCCGGCGATGATGGAGAGCGCGCCGCTCAGGATGGCGAGGGCACGGTTGGACGAAAGCTCGGACTCCAGAATGGACATGACACCTTCGACGATCCAGCCAAAGCCGGCCACGATAACCACCATCGTGGTGAGCGTCGCGGTCGAGAAGGCCTGGTTGCGCAGGATTATGACGCCGCCCAAGATAATGAGTAGGTTGGAGATGATGCTCGTCACGCGCCAGCCGGTGGGCAGCAGTGGCTCGAAAACAGCGGTAAACAGCCTGATCGCGGCCGTGATCACAAAGTAGAAGCCCAAGACGGTCGTTAGGAAGACGAGGGACTTGGCAGGCGCAAACAGCAGTGCGATGCCGGCGACGAGCGCCAAGACGCCCGTGATGGCGTAAATCCAGCGCACGGCCTTGACGGCCTTGCCTGCCATGCTTTTCTCGTCAAATCCAAACTGGCTCGATTTTTGGTCATCATTCTTAAAGATGCCCATAATGTCTCCTTTCCGTGCGGCGTAAGCCTTGATCGTTACGACCAGTATCGCCTAAAGGCGCTGACGTATGGGTCGGGGAGGGTGAAACGTAACCCAAAGGCCCCGAATTGTTTCCGTTGTTCCCCACGTCGCGATTTTCTATTCAACAGGTGTAGAACATTGCAGCCCTGTTCGTTATTGCCTACGTTTTAGGTTAGATTTTCCTAAGAACAATTGCCCGAAATTGGGGGTCCCTATGAACGAAACAGTTCCCGCGGCGCCGTCTAGCGCGGAGTCGATGGCAAAGCAAGGTTGCGAAAAGCTCGGCCTGGACACGTTTGACGCGCTGGTCCGCCGCGCCCGTACGTGCCGTCGCTTTGACGAGTCCATGCGCGTGCCGCGCGAGTTTTTGCTCGAGCTGGCGGAACTGGCGCACCTGGCTCCCTGCGGCGCCAATGCTCAGCGTCTGCGTTTTCATGTGGTAAGCGGTTCCGAGGACTGCGCTCGCGTGTTTGACGAGCTTGCATGGGCCGGCGCGCTTAAGGACTGGTCGGGTCCTGCCGAGGGCGAGCGCCCGACCGGCTACATCGCGATTCTTGCCGAGCGCGCCGTTCCGGGCAAGCCCGCCGCTCCTATTACCGAGGTCGACACGGGCATTGCCGCGCAGACGATGATGCTCGCCGCCCGCAGCGCCACGCCCGAGGTGGCTGCCTGCATGTTCAAGGCCTTTACGCCCCACGCGATCGATGCCATGGGGCTCGATAGCGACAAGTATGAGCTCAAGCTGATCATGGCGTTTGGCGTTCCGGCCGAGACGCAGGTGATTGATGCGATCGATTCCAACCCCGACGGCTCAATTAATTACTGGCGCGACGAGGCGCAGGTGCACCACGTACCCAAGCGCCCGCTTGCCGACGTACTGGTGTAGCTGAGCGTCACCGCGGTGTGATCCGGCGGTAAACCACCACAAAGGTACCTGTCCCCTTTGCGGTGGTGCGAGGGGAGGACGTGTGGCAGATTTGTATTTGGTGCGGCATGGGCAGACTGAGCTCAATGTGCAGAACATTTTGCAGGGTGGGCACGATTCGCCGCTTACGGCGCGCGGGCGCGAGCAGGCGCTGGCGACGCGCGCGGCGTTTGAGGCGCGTGGCGTGACCTTTGACCGTGTGTATTCCTCGCCGTTGGGCCGGGCGCGGCATACGGCTGAGCTAATTGCTGGTGAGGGCCGCTCGATAGAGCTGGTCGATGACCTACGCGAGTGGCATTTGGGCTCGCTGGAGGGTACATCAAATCGCGATATGCCGCCGCAGCCCTGGGGTGATTATCCGGTCGCGTTTGGCGGCGAGTCGGAAGTGCAGCTCCAGTCGCGTATGGTCGCGGTGCTGTCGCGCATCATGGCCAGGCCGCAGCACGACTGCGTGCTGGCGGTTTCCCACGGCTCAGCCTGCCAGGAGTTTCTTGAGTATGTGACTGGCAGGGGAGAGCTACCCGACAACGGAGCCGTGCTTCATTTTGGCTATTGCGACGGGGCGTTTTCGCTCCTTGATTGGTAACGAACGAAAGGACCCCTATGAATAAAGACCTGTATCTGGTTCGTCATGGGCAGACAATATTCAACCTTAAGCGCATCATTCAGGGTTGGAGTGACTCGCCGCTCACGCAGCTGGGTTGCGATCAGGCGGCGCGTGCCGGCATGTTTTTGCGCGCACGCGGCATTGGGCCCGACCACGCCTACACCTCGACGCTGCACCGCACCGAGCAGACCATCGCCAACCTGTGGCCGGGTCTTACCTACGAGCGCCTAGACGGTCTGCGCGAGTGGTTCTTTGGCGATTTTGAGGCTGAGCGCGTGGTGCTCATGCCCGAGCGCCCATGGCGCGACTTCTACCGCCAGTTTGGCGGCGAGGGCCAGATGCAGGTGCGCGAGCGCATGGTGGCGACGCTGACCGAGCTTATGCGACGCCCGGACCACGAGTGCGTCCTTGCGGTGAGCCACGGATCGGCCATCAAGGAGTTCATGGACCACGTGAAGGGTGCGGCGGCCGACGAGCGCGATCGTGTGCCGGGCAACTGCTCGGTGCTACATTTCGTGTTTGACGACGAGACCGGTACGTTTGAGCTGATTGAGATTTTTACGCAGGAGGATTACGCGCGCGAGCTGGGGCTTGAACCGCTTGTGGCTATTGCAGGTCCGCAGCGCGGATAACGCGAGCGCGGCGGCACGGGTCGCCGGCATAACTTCTCGACGCAAAAGGGGCGGAGATGCATGTACCTGCTGCATCTCCGCCCCCTGTTTGTTGAGCTGCCGATTTTTGTGCTGGGTGGTCTGGTCTTGCTAGAACCGCGCGACCTGGTGCGTGAGCAGACCTGTCGGAACCTGCGGCGCGGCGCCGCTGACCTGCGCTGCGGGGAAGAGCACGGCAACGGTAAAGTTGAACGGCTCCTTGCCGGTGTACGTTCCGGCGGCACGGGCCTCATCGGCCAGCAGCTGCGACGCCCCGGTCAGAGCGGCGGCGTAGGCGGGGTCGTCGGCCAGTGCCGGCTCCGGTGCTTGGTCGAGCATAGCGCGGATGGCCCCGACGGCGTCCTCGCGCTTGACCTCCCACGCGCGGTGCGTAATGCCCGCGGGGTCGGTGACGGCGTAGAGCGACGCGCCCTCTTTGGCGGCGCCCAGGATGATATCCATGACGGGCGACGCCTCGTAGGAGAGCGACACGGGGCGCGGCTGCACCTTAAGCTCGGCGATCGCGCGCGCGGCGGCGAGTGCGTCGACGCTCTCGGCGGCGGCCTCGTCGCTACCCGTCAGCACGTTAACCGGGCAGATCGCCACAACGCCCGTCACGCGCCCCGGCTCCCCCGAACATTCGTACACGTAGTATGCCGCACCCGGGTCCTTGAGCATCAGGCCATCGGCAAGGGCTCCGCGCAGAGCATCGTTGCCGCTCAAGACGCTGCCCATTGCAGGCAGCGCCTCGAGCACGCGGTCCTGAGCCGGGCGGATGCAGGGAAACGGAAGTGCTTTCATGGGCGGTCCTAACGCACGAGTCGGTTTGTTCGCGGCTTATTATGCCCCAACTTGGCCACTCGCGTCCCAGAGCACGTTATCGGCGAGCGCGATGAGCACGTTCTGGCAGCGAACGATATCGGCGTGGGGCACATATTCGTTGGGCTTGTGCGCGAGCGCGAGCGACCCGGGACCGTAACTCATGCAATTGCGGTTACCTGTCTTGCCGGCAATGACGGCGGTGTCGG
>CAJLAN010000180.1 GCA_905204635.1 uncultured Collinsella sp.
CCGCTGCCGTTGACTGCGGCACCGTGATCAACGAGGCGCTCGCGCGCGTCCAGGCCGAGGGCGGCATTGCCCAAGGCATCGGTCACGCGCTCTATGAGATCGTCGAGCACGACGACCGCGGCCGCCTGCGCACCGGCAACTTTATGAGCTACAAGCTGCCCACGCGCCTGGATATCGGCAGCATTCGCGTGGCCTTTGAGCCGAGCTACGAGCCGACGGGCCCGTTTGGTGCCAAGTCGATCGGCGAGGTCGTCATCAACACGCCGCTCGCCGCCGTGGCCTCGGCCGTGGCACACGCCACCGGCCACCAGGTGCGCTCGCTGCCGATTACGCCCGAGAAGGCCCTGCTGGGGGAGTAGCGGGTCAGCGAACAAGTCGTAATGGGCGGGGCGGGGCAACCTCGCCCCGCCTTTCGCACTCGTGGTGAGGTCGTGAGCTTGTAAAAGGTGTGCGTGCGCTTGTCGTTCGTATCTGCTATCATTCCTAATCTGTGCGCTCATGCGGGCGTGGCGGAATTGGTAGACGCGCCAGATTTAGGTTCTGGTGGGATTCCCGTGAAGGTTCGAGTCCTTTCGCCCGCACCAACGCACCCGCGTCGGCTTATGCCCTCGCGACGCTTGTTGCATAAAGGTACCAGCACCTCAGATAAGCTGGGCAGTATGAGGAGGAACGTGTTGAACATCACCGCTTCTGACGTCAAGGACGCCAAGCTCACCGCTACGGTCACCATCCCGGCCGCCGACGTCGACGCCGCGATCAAGAAGGCCTACAAGGACACCGCCAAGAAGTACCGCTTCCCGGGCTTCCGCGCCGGTAAGGCCCCCCGTCCGGTCATCGACTCCGCTCTTGGCGCCGAGGCTACCCTCGCTCAGGCCACCAACGACCTGATCGCCGCCAACGAGCCCGCCGTCCTCAACGAGCTGGACATCGTCCCCACCAAGAACGGTGACTACAAGGAGCTCGACCTCGCCAAGGATCACGAGGACTACACCTACACCGTCGAGTTCTCCCTGCGTCCCGCCGCTGAGCTCTCCTCCTTCGACGCTGTCGAGATCGAGATGCCCCCTGCGGAGGTCACCGAGTCCGAGATCAACAACCAGGTCGAGATGCTTCTCAACTACCGTGCCACCTTCGAGGACGTCGAGGGTCGCGCCGCCGAGGCCGAGG
Source organism: uncultured Collinsella sp. (assembly GCA_905204635.1). Lineage (GTDB taxonomy): Bacteria > Actinomycetota > Coriobacteriia > Coriobacteriales > Coriobacteriaceae > Collinsella. The sequence goes on from CAJLAN010000180.1 coordinate 1,168, forward strand.
ACTACGTCACCGTCGACCTCAAGGCCGTCGAGAACGCCGACAACTTTGCCGCCGAGGGCCGCATGCTCATCGCCGGTAGCGACAGCAACCCCAAGGAGTTCAACGAGGCCCTGATCGGCGCTAACGTTGACGACGTCAAGACCGTCACCTGGACCGACGAGGTCGAGGAGGGCGAGGAGGCCGAGACCCACACCGTCGAGGTCACCGTCAAGGGCATCAAGGTCCGCAACACCCCCGAGCTCACCGACGAGCTTGTCAAGTCCGACTTCGGCTTCGACAGCATCGATGCCATGCGCGACGCCATTAAGATCGAGATCGAGCAGGACAAGGCTTCCCGCCTGCCGGCCGAGAAGGAGAACCGTTGCGTCTCCGCTCTTGCTGAGCGTCTGCAGCTCGACGAGATGGACGCCGACTACGAGCAGTCCGTCTTTGAGGAGCTTGGCCAGAACTTCCTGTCCAACCTTGCTGCCCGCGGCATGACCCTGGACACCTGGCTTCCCGCTTCCGGTCTGACCATGGAGCAGTTCATCGGCGACCTGCACAAGCAGGCCAACGACGTTGCCCGTGAGTCCCTGGCTCTCGACGCCCTCGCCCGTGAGCTCAAGATCGAGGTCACCGAGGACGACATCAACGCCGAGTTCGAGAAGGCCGGCGTCAAGGACGTCGAGGCTTCCAAGGCCGAGTTCATCGCCGATGGCCGCATGCCTGCCGTCCGCGAGTCCATCCGTCGCTCCAAGGCCGTCGACCACCTGGTCGAGAACGCCAAGGTGACCGAGGTCGACGAGACCGCCAAGGACGCCGAGTAATTCTCGCCACCTTGCCCGCGAGCGCATGCGTGCGCCCGTGATGGGGTAAAGTTATACACCGGTTATCCGGTTGCTTCGTACGGTGCCAGCCAATGCATAGCATGCGGGCGCCGTACGTTTATCTAGAACCAATTTGGTCCGCAAGAGAGAAATGGAGATGCGTATGATCGCTAAGTTCGATTCCGCCCTCGTGCCATACGTTATCGAGCAGACGCCGCGCGGCGAGCGCAGCTACGATATCTATTCGCGCCTGCTCAACGACCGCATCATCTTCTTGGGCGAGGAGATCAACTCCGTCAGCGCCAACCTGGTCGTTGCCCAGCTGCTGCATCTTGAGAGCCAGGATGCCGAGAAGGATATCTCGCTCTACATCAATTCGCCCGGTGGCGAGGTCTACTCCGGCCTGGCGATTCTTGACACTATGAACTTCATCAAGCCGCAGGTCTCCACCATTTGCGTCGGTATGGCTGCATCCATGGCCGCTGTGCTGCTTTCGGCCGGCGCCAAGGGCAAGCGCTTCTGCCTGCCGCACTCCAAGGTCATGATTCACCAGCCCAGCGGCGGTGCCCAGGGTCAGCAGACCGAGATCGAGATCGTGGCCGAGGAGATCAAGAAGACCCGTCGCGAGCTCAACCAGATCCTGTCCGATGCCTCGGGCCAGCCCATCGAGAAGGTCCAAGCCGACACCGAGCGCGACAATTATCTGACTGCTGCCGAGGCCCTTGACTACGGCCTGGTCGACCGTATCGTCACCTCGCGCGATCTCGCCGCGAAGGACGCCTAGGATGGCAGGTAACATGCAGGACAACTTTGACGAGAACGGCAACCCCATCCGCTGCTCCTTCTGCGGAAAAGAGCAGGGGCAGGTACGCCGTCTCGTAAAGGGCCCGACCAACATCTTTATCTGCGACGAGTGCGTCGCCGCCTGCTCCGAGATCTTGGAGGAGTCGCTGGCTTCGGACTTTATGGACGCTGCCCAACGGAAAGCTGCCGGCCTTCCTCAACGACAACGGTCAGGCTCCACCCCAGCCCGCCGTGGACCCCGAGACCGAGGGCTTTGAGCTCGAGGACGACCGCCAGGTCATCACGCACGTGCCGACGCCGCACGAGATCTATGACGAGCTTTCGGCCTATGTTATGGGTCAGGAGGACGCCAAGCGTGCCATGTCGGTTGCCGTGTACAACCACTATCGCCGCGTGATCGAGGGCGGTGCTGCGGTGTCTGCCTTTGACGACGGTTTGGGCTCGCAGCTCGATGTTGATATGGACGAGGTAGAGCTCGCCAAGTCCAACATCCTGCTGCTCGGTCCCACCGGTACCGGCAAGACCTTGTTGGCCCAGACGCTCGCGCGCATCCTCGAGGTGCCGTTTGCCATCGCCGATGCCACCGCGCTCACCGAGGCCGGCTATGTGGGCGAGGACGTGGAGAACATCCTGCTCAAGCTCATCAACGCCGCCGATGGCGACATCGAGCGCGCGCAGGTGGGCATTATCTACGTGGACGAGATTGACAAGATTGCCCGCAAGGCCGAGAACCTCTCCATCACCCGCGACGTTTCGGGCGAGGGCGTTCAGCAGGCGCTGCTTAAGATTCTTGAGGGCACGGTGGCCAGCGTTCCGCCCACCGGCGGCCGCAAGCATCCCCAGCAGGAGCTGCTGCAGATTGACACGACCAACATCCTGTTCATCTGCGGCGGTGCCTTTGTGGGTCTGGACAAGATCATCGCCGATCGCGTGGGCAACAAGGGCGTGGGCTTTAACTCCGAGATCGCCGGCCCCACCTCGGTCGACGAGAACGACCTGCTGCGTCAGGTGCTCCCTCAGGACCTCAACGCCTTTGGCATGATCCCCGAGTTTGTGGGACGTACGCCCGTCGTCACCCAGACGCAGGCGCTCGACGAGGACGACTTGGTGTCGATTCTAACCGAGCCCAAGAACGCCGTGGTGCGCCAGTACCGCAAGATGTTCCAGCTCGAGGACGTCGATCTTGAGTTTGAGGACGCGGCCCTGCACGAGATCGCCCGCATGGCGCTCGCTCGCAAGACCGGCGCCCGCGGCCTGCGCTCCATCTGCGAGGACGTGCTGCAGCAGACGATGTTCGACCTGCCCAGCGAGGAGGGCGTTTCCAAGGTCATCGTGACCGAAGCCTCCG
>CAJLAN010000181.1 GCA_905204635.1 uncultured Collinsella sp.
GTCGCCGTAAACGCGGCCGGTCTTGCCGCGGATCAGCTCGCAGACGTCCGGGTTCTTCTTCTGCGGCATGATGGACGAGCCGGTGGAGTAGGAGTCGGAAAGCGTGATAAAGCCAAATTCGGAGCTCGACCACAGCACGATCTCCTCGGAAAGACGCGACAAGTGCATCGCCATGACGGAGCCGGCGTAATGCAGGTCGAGGAGGAAATCACGGTCGGAAACCGCATCGAGCGAGTTGGGGATCACGCCCGCAAAGCCAAGTTCGGCGGCCGTCATCTGACGATCGAGCGGATAGCTCGTACCGGCAAGCGCGGCAGCGCCCAGCGGGCAGTTGTCGGCAGCATCAAAGGCGACCTTCAGGCGTGTAAAGTCGCGCACGAACATCCAGGAATACGCCAGCAGATGGTGCGACAGCAGCACGGGCTGAGCATGCTGCATGTGCGTGTAACCCGGCAGAATCACCTTGTCGTACTTTTTAGCCGCATCCACCAGCACATGACGCAGTTCAAGATTGGTCTCCATGAGCTCCTTGGCCAGCGCCTTGACGCCCAGGCGCGTATCGGTCGCAACTTGGTCGTTGCGCGAACGCCCGGTATGCAGGCGCTTACCAGCCTCGCCGATGCGACGCGTCAGCTCGCTCTCGATGGACATATGAATGTCCTCGTCGTTGATATCGAAGGTGAAGTTGCCGGCATCGATATCCTGTTCGATTGCGGTCAGACCCTCGGCAATCGCCTGCTCGTCCTCGGCGCTGATAATGCCCTGGGCCGCCAGCATCTTGGCATGTGCCTTAGATCCGGCGATATCCTGCTTATAGAGATGTTTGTCGACCGGCAGCGACGCGCCAAACTCCTGCGTGACCTCGGCCACGCCCGCCTCAAAACGACCGCCCCAAAGAGCCATGGAACCGTCTCCTTTCTCCAAATACCAAAACAAGCGCCCAAAGCAATGCGCCCTGTCGCTAAAGCGATTTTTCAACCGCTAGTTTTACACACTCCCTGCCGTGCGCTGGGCCATGTAGCTAATTTGCAAAGAAGTGACGCACCATGCACTTGGCGCCCAACGTCTCCCTCCGGATGTTGCCCTGCGAATCATCGATCCAGGCCTTCAGGCTCATAGGGACGTCCTCGACCTTTGCAGCATCGAACTCGGGCACGAGGGCAAGTAAAGCATGCGCGATAGCATGGAACATAATGGATACTCCTCATATATATAGGCGCAGAGCCGCCAAATTGATAGAAGGAGCCCCGCCGGATAACCCCGGCGGGGCTCGGACTCAGCCGCAGACGCGGCATCAAATACGCGGGCGGAACGTAGGGGCCACCGATGTTAAGAAGTGTCAGCAAGCATAACGAAAGGTAGGGACCCCGTGCGCCCGTTATGTATCACGCGGATGGGCCGCGCGAATACCAAGGAAAGGGAGGCTTAAGCCTGGGCGGCAGCAGAGCTGGGACCCTGGACCTTAGCCCACGTCTTGAGCGACAGCGTATCGATCTCGATAAAGCCAGCGCTAGCCTTCTCGTCAAACGTGGTGTCGCGGTCGTAGGTGGCCAGACCGTAGTCGTAGAGGCTGAAGGGGCTCTTGCGGCCGACGACATGGCAGTTGCCCTTAAAGAACTTCAGACGGACGGTGCCGGTCACGAACTTCTGGGTGTCGGCCATAAAGGCGTCGAGCGCGTTTTTGAGTGGGCTGTACCACTGGCCGTTGTACACGGCGGTGGCCCAATCCTGCTCGAGCTTAATCTTAGTCTTGAGCAGGTCGCCCTCAACGCAAATGTCCTCGAGTGCCTTATGGGCGGTAATGAGCGTCAGGGCGCCGGGAACCTCATAGCACTCGCGGCTCTTGAGGCCCACCAGACGATCCTCAACCAGGTCGAGACGGCCAAAGCCGTTGTCGCCCGAAATCTTGTTGAGGGCGATGACGATCTCGGAGAGTTTCATCTTCTTGCCGTCGACGGCGACGGGCTTGCCGACCTCAAACTCAATCTCGGTATACGTCGGGGTGTCGGGCGTGTCCTCGGGATTCTTGGTCATAACCCAGGCGTCGTCGAGCGGCTCATTCCAGGGATCCTCCAGGTGACCGCACTCAATGGCACGACCCCACAGGTTGTCGTCGATGGAGTAGGGGTTGTCGTTGGCACCCTCGGGAACCGGCACGTTGTGGGCGTGGGCATAGGCGACCTCGTCGGGGCGACACTTCAGGTCCCACTCGCGAACCGGAGCGATAACCTTGAGCTCGGGGTCGAGGGCCTTGACGGCGGCCTCAAAACGGACCTGGTCGTTACCCTTGCCGGTGCAGCCGTGGGCGACGTAGGTCGCGCCAAACTCGTGGGCGACCTCAACAAGCTTCTTGGCAAGCAGCGGGCGAGACAGGGCGGAGAGCAGCGGATACTTGTTCTCGTACATGGAGTTTGCTGCAATGGCTTTGGTCAGGAACTCATCGGAGAACTCGTCGCGCAGGTCGAGCACCTGGCAATCGAGAACGCCCAGGTCGAGCGCCTTCTGCTTCTTGGCATCCAGTCCGGTCTCTTCCTGGCCCACGTTGCCGCAGACACAAACGACATCGAGATTCTTCTCGTCCTGGAGCCACTTGACACATACGGATGTATCAAGACCACCGGAATATGCGAGAACGACTTTTTCCTTGCTCATGGCTGTTTCCTTTCGCCCTTGGTAGCTAGTTAGAACATCGGTCAGTTGCAAGTCATTTCAAGGTCATATACCGTGCAATATCAGGTTAAATAGCAAAAATCAGCACATACATGCCCTAGAAACATGCAGCAATGTCGTGCTAAAACCCAACGACCTCAAAATGACTCTGTTGAGGCAATTCGCCCCATGCGGACAGAGACGATTGTTATCGTCGTCGGGAAATTGCGCGCTGGCGTCGGATGGCATTGTCTGCAGTGGTGATGATCGTTACGAACTGCATCTGCCTCTCCTTTCACCTATCGCCGGGCGCAATTCTAATATCGTAAACGGTACCTTTTCCTCGGTAAGCGGTTGTTTTTCCGTCTCCGTTTTCGATGGTCGCTATATTACGCTAAAGTGCCCGCAGCACAAGCGACAAATTCAAATTTCTGAAAAGTTTTTTCATTACTTTGTGAAGCGTGGTGCAAATACGCTCCGTTCCTGCGAAAATACGCCCGACTACGAATTGATGGCTATAACGTCTGAAACAATCTCGAAACGAAAGGCTCGCTTTTATGCAAACTTACGAATCGGACGCCAATATCGGAAACATTAAGATTCTCGCCGTCGACATGGACAAGACGCTGCTGACCGACGAGCGCGTGCTGCCCCAGGGTCTTGATGAGCGCCTAGACAAGCTCGCCGACGCCGACATCGTATTCTGCCCCGCCAGCGGACGTCCCGCCCCCAAGCTCGAGGAGATGTTCGAGGGCGTCAAGAACCGCCTCGCCTTTTGTCCCGACAACGGAGCGTGCGTGATCTATCGCGGCAGCTATATCTATAAGAGCACTATTGACGTGGAGCTGTATCAGCAGGTCTTGAGCCGTGCCTCGGAGGATCCGCGCGCTGTCCCCGTCCTTTGCTGCTTCGACGAGTTCTACGCGCTTGCCCGCGACCATCAATACCACGACGAGATCAGCGTCTACTACAACACAATCAACTACGTCGACAGCTTTGATGGCATTGATTTCGAGTCCAACAAGATTTCGGTCTTCTTCCCCGGCTACGACGCCGAGCCCGCTTTCCGCGAGACCTATAGTCCCGAGTTCTCGGACAAGCTCTACGTCACCAACGCCGGGCGCGAGTGGATCGACTTCATGAACTTGGGCGTCGACAAGGGCGCCGGCGTCGCGCATCTTTGCGAGCACCTGGGCATCGATATTACCGATGCCGCCGCCGTGGGCGATACCTACAACGACATCCCCATGCTGGAGCGCGTCGGCCACAGCTTTATCGTGGACAACGCCGAGGAGCATATGAACGCGCATGCTAAATGGCGCATTCCGAGCAACAACGACGGAGGCGTACTGACGCTCATCGACGCCATCTTGGCGGCTCGTTAACGTTGCTCGTCGGACCTGGCCGGGCGAGGCGGGTAAGTTTTTCGTTCGGTCAGGTCCTGGGCT
>CAJLAN010000182.1 GCA_905204635.1 uncultured Collinsella sp.
TGCGGCCAGACGGCCCAGGCCGCCGTTGCCCAGCGCCGGATCGGGCTCCTGGTTCTCGATGACGGACAGGTCAAAGCCCATGTCGTCGAGCGCCTCGGCGACCATATCGCGCACGCCAAAGTTGAGCAGGTAGTTGTCGAGCAGGCGGCCGATCAAAAACTCGATCGAGAAGTAGTACACGCGCTTTTTGCCCTCGGCGGTGGCGCGGGCGTCGCTCTTGGTGGCAACGGTGCGGGCCTTCTCGGCCACGAGCTTGGCCAGGGCGTTAAAGCGGTCGAGGTCGCTGGCGGCTTCGATGCTCTTGCCGCTGATGCTCATGACGGCATCGCGATAGAGCTCGGTAAACTCCTGCTTGTTGTCGAAGATCTTATTCATACGTTCCTTTCCCCCGGGGATGTTTCTCCCGGAACGGTAATGACTTCTATCCTACGCCCCCACGGGGCGGGTAATTACAGCTGTAACGGCTTTGTTACGCTTCCTTGGCAGACGGCTTAACAGAAGCAGACTTGGCCTTGGTAGCGGCCTTTCTGGCAGCCGGCTTCTTGGTCGCGGTAGCCTTAGCAGCGGGCTTTGCGGCAGCCTTAGCCTTGGCAGCGGACTTGGTAGCCTTCGCCTTGGCCGGAGCCTTCTTGGCAGCCGCAGGCTTGAGCTTCACCGAGGACGTGCGCTTCTTGGGCGCAGCCTTGGGGGCCTCGACCACCGGCGGCTTGTAGCTGCTGGGACCGCGGCGCTTAAGCACCACGCCTGCCAGGCCGGGCACCTTAATCTCAATAGAGTCCATCTGCCCGTTCCAGGGATAGGGCTCGCTCGAGCAGGTGTAGGGCTCCTCGCCGGCATAGCCGCTGCCGCCAAACTCGGGACGGTCGGAGTCAAAGATGACCTCCCAGTCGCCCTCGCGCGGCACGCCCACGCGGAAGCTCTCGTAGCTTGCCGGGTCAAAGTTGATCAGAATCACCAGGTCGTCGTCGATGTCCTCACCCTGGCGCACAAAGCTCACGATGGACTGCTTGGAGTTGTCCGCGTCGATCCAGGTAAAGCCGTCATCGGTGTAGCCGCGCTCGTACAGGGCGGGCTCGGCGGTGTATAGGTGATTGAGCGCCTTGATAAACGCCTGATGATGCTTGTGGGTCTCGTACTCCTCGGTCAGGAACCACTGGATGGACTCGTAGTAGCGCCACTCAATAAACTGGCCGATCTCGTTGCCCATAAAGTTGAGCTTGGCACCGGGGTGCGTCATCTGGTAGAAGGCGAGCGTGCGCAGGCCGGCAAACTGGCGCCACCAGTCGCCCGGCATGCGGCCGATGAGCGAGCACTTGCCGTGCACGACCTCGTCGTGGCTTAGCGGGCAGATAAAGTTCTCGGTAAAGGCGTACATGATGGAGAACGTGAGCAGGCCGTGGTTGCCGGGGCGCCACGGAAAATCGGTCTGCATGTAGTGCAGGGTGTCGTTCATCCAGCCCATATCCCACTTGTAGTGGAAGCCCAGGCCGCCGTCTTGCGGCGGATAGGTCACGAGCGGCCACGCTGTGGACTCCTCGGCCATCATCATCACGTCGGGGTAGTGCGCCTCCACGGCGCAGTTGACCTGACGGATAAACGCGCTGGCGTCCAGGTCCTCCTCGGTACCGTACTTGTTGAACTTCTTTTGGCCGGGATCGTCGATGCCAAAGTTGAGGTACAGCATGCTGGACACGCCGTCCATGCGAATACCGTCCACGTGGAAGTTCTCGAGCCAGTACAGCACGTTGGAGACTAGGAAAGAACGGACTTCGCCGCGGGCGAAGTCAAACTTGTGCGTGCCCCAGTTGGGGTGAATCTCGTGCTCAAACAGCATGTGGCCGTTAAAGGTGGCAAGGCCGTGGGCGTCGGCGCAAAAACCGCCGGGCACCCAGTCCATGATTACGCCGATGCCCGCCTCGTGGCAAGCATCGATAAAGTGCATGAGCTGCTGCGGGTTGCCGTAACGCGACGTGGCGGCATAGTAGCCGGTCGTCTGGTAGCCCCAGGAGCCATCGAAGGGGTGCTCCATAAGCGGCATGACCTCGATATGCGTATAGCCCATGTCGCGCACGTAGTCCACGAGCTCCACCGACAGATCGTCGTAGGTGTAGAACTCGCCGCGCTGCGCGGGGAAGGGATCCATGGGGCCGGGGTAGTTGCCGTACTCGTCCGGCTCGCCCTGCGGCGCGTCGCCGTGGCGCTTCCACGAGCCAATATGCACCTCGTAGATGTTAAGGGGCTGCGACATGTGGTTGTGGCTCGCACGGCGCTTAAGCCACGCGGCGTCGTTCCACTGGTAGCCATCGAGGGTCCACAGCACGCTGGCGGTACCCGGAGGGCACTCGGCCTTAAAGGCATACGGATCGGCTTTGTAGAGCTTTTCGCCCTCGTTGGTCTCGATGAGATATTTATAGAGCTGGCCCTGCTCGGCGCCGGGAATAAAGCCTTCCCAGATAGCGCTCGTATGCACGGGCACCAGCGGGTTGGCTTCCTCATCCCAGTCGTTAAATTCGCCAATGACATGGACACTCTTTACGTCGGGCGCCCAAACGGAAAAGCGCCAGCCGCGCGTGCGCTGCTGCGTGTCGGGATGCGCGCCCATCTTTTCCCAGCTGCGCTCCCACATTCCAATGCCAAACAGGTAGACATCGTCCTTGGAGAGCTCCGGTGCGTGCGGAGCCGGTTTGCGGGTTGCGGGCTTTTTAGCCGTTGGCTTTAGCTTTGTATCGCTCACGTTTGATCCCATCATGACGCGGCAGCGTGTTGCCTTGGTGACTAGATGCGAAAGGTCCAAGGCTGCACGAATCGAAGGGACGGCGAAGTTTCTGTGATTCGTTCCACCTCGCGTGCTCGGTGGAACTTTCGGCAGAAACTACGATAACACCTGTGCGTTAGTTTTATGGACGAAAGCGGATTTGCGGGTGCGTTTAATCGGTAAGCGACATGTTTATACCACTGGCAGAATTGCCGTGGTAAAACTCTTGACAGTTTTACCAATTTGGGTTTCAAAATTGTTTGGCTGACGTTTGGTAAAACGTTTTTAGCAGGATGTTTACCATTTGGTATCGAAAGGTTCGTTTATGCCCCATACCGCCACTCCCAAGGTTGCTTTTATTTTCGATTGCGATGGCACCTTGGTTAATAGCACACCCGTTTGGGCTTATGCCCAGCCCGAGTTATTGCACCGCCACGGAGTTGACGTGACGGTCGACGATTTTGCCCAGTTTGAGCATCTTTCGCTCGAGGACGAATGCCAGGCCTACCACGACACATGGGGTATTGGCGCGAATGGCGAGGAGCTGTATCGCGAGCTTGGTGAGATTTTGATCGATGGGTACTCCAAGGTGCCGCCGCGCGAGGGGCTCCTGGCATTTTTGGAGCAGGCGAAGGCGGCAGGCATTGCCATGTGCGTGGCCACGTCTACGCCGGCCGAGCTGGTTAAGTCTGCGCTTGCGGGCGCCGGGCTCGATGCTTACATGGAGTCTGTTACCACGACGGGCGAGGCGGGACGTTCCAAGCAGTTCCCCGATGTGTACGAGCTGGCGCTGCGCCGCCTGGCGGAGCGTCACGGGTGCAAGTTTGAGCGCGCATGGGTGTTTGAGGACGCCGTGTTTGGCCTTAAGAGCTCTGGGGTCGCCGGTTTTAAGCGTGTGGGTATTTATGACCCGCACGGGCGTATGAAGCGCGACGACGTACGCGCCAACTGCGATATCTTTATCGACAGCTACGAGGACCTGGATCTGGCCCGCGTGCTTTCCTTTGAGGGATAGGCGAGGGCTGTGGCTTGCAAGGTACTTGTAGTCTGCGGCTCGCCCGTGGTGGCGAGCGCGGATCTGTTGCGTAGGCTGGCGGGGGAGTGCGACCACGTTATCGCCGTGGACCGCGGGCTCGACGCGCTGTTGGGCGCCGGGCTGGGCTGCGACGTCTACGTAGGCGACGCCGACACCGTGAGCGACGAAGGACGTGCGCTGGTGGATGCTGCCGAGGACTTTGAAGTAGAGCGCCACGACCCCTATAAGGACTTCACCGACCTGGCCTTGGCCCTAGACACTATCCGCCGCCGCTGGCTTGGTGCC
>CAJLAN010000183.1 GCA_905204635.1 uncultured Collinsella sp.
ACCGCAGGAAGCTTGGATACGCCTAGGCGCGGTCCAAGAAATCGTCCGCACCCCCTGGTGGCTAGTGGTCCTAAATCGAGCAAGACGGCTACAAACGAATATCGAATCTCAATTGAAGGTAACCCTTATCCGCATACTCTGGCTCTCATCAACCCAGCGGGAGACAGCCTCAACATCAAAAAACATGGGTTCACGGGTCCACTAGGACAGCTATTGAGTCTTAAATATACCGTTTATGACGATGCAAATGAAAAACTCTTCACTGTCGTCGACGGCGGTTTTAGCAACATGCCCAGGGTTGCGCTCATCATCGAACACGAGGAAGTTGCGGTGTTCGATTATGGTCTAAACAGACTTGAGATGAAGTGCGTAACGAACATACCGGATTACACAATAAAAGGTAACTTCCTATTTGGAGATTACGATATATTCAGCCAACGGGAAGTGAAACTATCTTCAGTTATCGTCCTTCAATGTGATAAACAATCGTGCTTTAGCATACAGGTTTTGGATAAAGCCGAATTAGCCGCCGCAATTGGAATACCTACAGCCATTGCCCTTCTTAGGGCTCGGATTGAAGAGCATCTCGAATAAATCGCAAAAAGCAGTTCGTAACAACATTCAGGAGCTGGATTGTTTTTTCTGGCTCCTGGAACTGTATTACATAGTCTGCAAATTGTTCGAAACCATGTCCATGATCCGCAGTGATGGCATTATGCTTTTTCATCTCCTGCGTAAACGCTACTTTCAAAAAGGATATCGAAACACTATCTAAATTGTTGCAAGACTCATCCAGACTAATAATAGAATAGCTGCTCAGAAAGGCTCTACAAAGCAATAAAGACGACAGTTCTCCGCCTTGATTATCAACTTGATTACTGTCGTCTTATTTTGAATAAAAAGCTCTGACATATGTCCATCCCCTTAACTAATAATCATAGCTGGAAAGATGGCATTTTTATTCTATAGCCTCAAGCAACACGCTTTGCTGACGTCAAATCTTGTCATTACAAACATGTACCTGAGCGCTTAAGACTCCAAAAAAAGGGGCGGCCGAGATGGCCGTCCCCTCCCCAATATTGATCAGCGCGGCAAAGGGACAGCCCCTTTGCCGCATTCGGTTACTTTCGGCAGCCCTCTTTCCAAGCCTCGGCCGCAACCTTCCAGCGTAAGCGCAAGTCGCGCTCACGGTCGATGAACATGATGGCAAACGCGACAAACAGCAGCAAGCTCGCCACGACGATGGCGTGCAGGCCCATGCGCTCAATACACCAGTTGCCCAACACGGCGCCAAACACAAAGGTAAAGATCACGCCAAAGTACAGCAGGCCGTTTTCCAAAAAGCCACGCCTATGGGTGATGATGTAGTCGTCCACGTTTTGCAAGGCATTACGGAGGTTGCCGATACACATCGTCGTGGCAATGCCGTGACCGTGGATCTTGCGGAAGCTCTCAACCTGCATGCCGCAGGCAAACGACGTGAGACAGTTGGCGAGCAGGTTGTAACCGCCACCGGGGATAAAGCTCACGCCAAGCAAGATAACGGCTTCAAAAAACACCGTCACCTGACGCCAGTGAATCACACTGCCAAACCGCTCGTGCACCAGGTCGGCAAGCATAATGCCCACGGCAAACGACACCACGGGAAAGAAGTAGCGTCCCGCCAGCGCCCAGTTGCCCTCCGAGATGCTCACGCCCACGAGCAGGATGTTGCCCGTCTGCGCGTTTGCGAAAACATGGTCGCGCCCAATGTACGAATACACATCCATAAAGCCACCGGCGAGCGCCAAGATGATGCCCAGCTCAATAGACTCCGATATCTGCTTGGCACGCTGCATCGTCGTGCGTCCTCCTTGTTGACGACCCTCTCGTGCGTTGGCGGAGACATAGCCGCCGTTCATACTGTAACCCATTGACAACATGGCGTGCGCGCGAGACGAGTTCTCCAACGCGCAGATACACAGTCTGGAAACAAACGGCGGGTACGGCGCCGACGCCCGACACCTCGTGTACTCCACCAGTCTTTTTAGCCCCGTCCCAAAAAGACTGGTTACAATTACGTGCAGCATACTAACAACGGGAGGAATCGTGGCAAAAAAGCCCCAGGACGCTCAGCACAACCAGCATGGCAAGCATGCCCAGCGCGGCCGGCAGCAAAAGCGTGGCGGCAAGGCCCAAGATTCGCGCCCCACGCATACCCCGGCTGCGCCCGTCCGCCCCTGGCGCCCGGGCCGCGATAAGTTTCTCCCCGTCAGCCGGGCCGACATGGATGCGCGCGGCTGGGACCAGTGCGACTTTGTCTACGTCTGCGGCGACGCTTACGTGGACCATCCCAGCTTTGGCATGGCCATCATCAGCCGCGTCCTCGACGCGCACGGCTACAAGGTGGGCATCATCTGTCAACCCGACTGGACCGACCCCGCCAGCATCACCGTGCTCGGCGAGCCGCGCCTGGGCTTTCTCGTCAGCGCCGGCAACATGGACTCCATGGTCAACCACTATTCGGTGACCAAGCACCGCCGCCACACCGACGCCTATACCCCCGGTGGCGAGGAGGGGCACCGTCCCAATCGTGCCGTCACGGTCTACGGCAACCTCATCCGCCAGACGTTCAAGGACGCCCCCATCATCATCGGCGGCATCGAGGCGAGCCTGCGCCGCCTGGCCCACTACGACTACTGGCAGGACAAGCTCAAGCGCTCGGTACTGCTCGACTCGGGCGCCGACATCCTCATCTACGGCATGGGCGAGCACGCGATCGTCGAGATCGCCGACGCGCTCGACGCGGGACTGCCCGTCGACCAGATTACCTATATCAATGGCACCGTTTACCGCACGGGTTCGCTCGACGAGGTCTACGACTACGACCTGCTGCCCAGCTGGGACGACCTTACCGCCGACAAGCTCAACTACGCGCGCAGCTTCAATGTGCAGCAGCAGAATATGGACCCCATCACCGGACACCGCCTGGTAGAGCCCTACCCCAACAGCGTCTATGTGGTGCAGAACCCGCCATCGGCGACGCTCACCACCGACGAGATGGACGAGGTGGCCGAACTCCCCTACGCACGCGATTGGCATCCCGACTACGACGCGGCAGGCGGCGTGCCGGCCTTTGCCGAGATCAAGTTTTCCATTAGCTCCAACCGCGGGTGCTTTGGCGAGTGCTCGTTTTGCGCGCTCACCTTCCACCAGGGCCGCGTGCTGCAGATGCGCAGCCACGATTCGATCATGCGCGAGGCCGAGCTGCTCACGCGCGACCCCGAGTTTAAGGGCTACATCAACGACGTGGGCGGGCCGACGGCCAACTTTAGCCGCCCTGCCTGCGACAAGCAGCTCAAGCACGGCGTGTGCAAGAACAAGCGCTGCCTGTGGCCGAGCGTATGCAAGAACATGGTGGTCGACGAGAGCGGCTACACGCAGTTGCTGCGCGACCTGCGCCAGCTACCGGGCGTCAAGAAGGTCTTCGTGCGCAGCGGCATCCGTTTTGACTACACCATGGCCGACGCCTCGGACGAGTTTTTGCGCGAGCTGCTGGAGCATCACGTCTCGGGCCAGCTGCGCGTAGCGCCCGAGCACGTGAGCGACGCGGTGCTCTCCGTGATGGGCAAGCCGAGCCGAGCCGTCTACGACGCATTCTGCCGTAAATTTGAACGCTTGAACCGCGAATACGGACTCAAGCAGTACGTGGTGCCGTATCTGATCTCGAGCCACCCCGGTTCAACCATGAAGGAAGCCGTGGACCTTGCCGAGGCCGTGAGAGACATGGGCTACATGCCCGAACAGGTGCAGGACTTCTACCCCACGCCGTCCACCATGTCGACGTGCATGTACTACACCGGCGTGGATCCGCGCACCATGGAGCCGATCTATGTGGCGCGCGACCCGCACGAGAAGGCCATGCAGCGCGCGCTCATCCAGTATCGCAAGCCCGAGAACTACAAGCTGGTGCGCGAGGCGCTGGAAAAGGCCGGCCGCCGCGATCTGATTGGCTACACCAAGCATTGCCTGATCCGTCCCGTGCCGCCGCGCCCGGGCGAGACATCTGCCAACGGCGG
>CAJLAN010000184.1 GCA_905204635.1 uncultured Collinsella sp.
GGGCCCGTGGGTTATACCCTAAGAGCAAACCACCCTTTTTAAGGGTGGTTCTGATGCCGCGATCGCCGTTCGCGAACGTTACCGTATCAACATTTCGTGTCGAGGATGTAATCCCGAGGCCCGCCACCTCAACATGCCGCGGTCGTTGTAGAATATTGCAATGATTGCTCCCACGACATGGTGCCGCGAGCACCAAGAAAAGGAGATTCTTGTGTCTGAGACCATTAACGGCAGCCTGAGCGTCTCGAACGACGTTATTGCCGATATTGCCGGTTATGCCGCGATGACGTGCTATGGCGTTGTCGGTATGGCTGAGCAGCTCCAGGGCGCCGAGAGCGTGCGCCTGCTTGCCGGTCGGCGCCTCCGCAAGGGCGTGCTTGTCTCCGCCGACGAGAACGGCCTTACGGTCGATCTTCACGTCGTGCTCGAGAACGGCGTCAACATGAAGTCCGTCTGCCACAATCTTTCGAGCTCCGTTGCCTTCACTCTGCAGGAGATCGCCCAGATCGATCCCGCCAGCCTTAAGATCGGCATCCATATCGACGCGCTCAAGAGCCGTCTGAACTAGCATCCGAAAACGGAGATTCAAATACCCATGATTGCAAAGACCATTCGCACCTGTTTTCCGATCGCTGCGGCTGCCGTTTCCGACAAGGCCGAGGAGATCAATAAGCTCAACGTCTTCCCCGTACCCGATGGCGATACCGGCACCAATATGTCGCTCACGCTCGCCTCGGTGACCAAGGAGCTTTCCGCCCTTCCCGCCGATGCCGACATGGAGGCCATCGCAGGCGCCATCACCCACGGCTCCCTTATGGGCGCCCGCGGTAACTCCGGCGTCATCACCTCGCAGATTCTGCGCGGCGTGGCCGAGGGCCTTGTCTCTGCCGATGAGCCCATTACATCCGCCAACATTGCCTTCGCCTTCCGTCGCGCCGTCAAGGTCGCCTTCCAGGCTGTCCGCAAGCCCATCGAGGGCACGATCCTCACGGTCCTGCGCGATGTCTCGACCAAGGCCGATGAGTGCGAGAAGAAGAAGTTCTCGGCCGAGGACGCGCTCGATGCCATCGTCGTTGAGGCGTACCAGTCCGTCGCCCGCACACCCGACCTGTTGCCCGTTCTGAAGGAGAACGGCGTGGTCGACTCCGGCGCCTTTGGCTTTGCCATCTTCCTCGAGAACTTTGTGGCTGCCGCTCTTGGTCGCAGCACCGTGGTCGAGGATTTCTCCGCTACGTTTGACTCCGCCGGCTCTGCCCGCGATGCCGCTCTTGGCCGTGTTGAGATCGAGGCTAACGACGACTGGGAGGGCTCGGAGTTCCGCTACTGCAACGAGTTCCTCTTTAAGGCCGATGCCCCGTTTGGCGAGGACGAGTGCCTTAAGTTCCTAGGCTCCATGGGCGACTGTGAGCTGCTCGTGGGCGCCTATCCCGACTACAAGATCCATGTGCACTCCAACACCCCCAACCTGGTGCTCGAGCACATGCTGCAGCTCGGTCAGATCTATGAGGTCTTTATCCACAACATGGAGATGGAGGCCCGCGACCGTACCGCCAAGATTCACGAGGACCAGGAGAAGGCCGCTGAGCCCGCCAAGGCCTTGGGCTTTGTCGCCGTTGCCGCCGGTTCCGGCGAGGCCGACATCTTCAAGTCTCTCGGCGTCGACGTAATCGTGTCGGGTGGTCAGACCATGAACCCCTCGACTGCAGACCTGCTGGGCGCCGTCGACCAGGTCAACACGACCTCGGTCATCATCCTGCCCAATAACGGCAATATCCGCATGGCTGCCGAGGCCGCAGCCTCTGCCTGCACCGACAAGAAGGTCGCCGTCGTTCCCACGAAGACCGTCCCGCAGGCGTTCTCCGCGCTGTTCGCCGTCCTGCCCGATTCTGAGCTCGAGGACGCCGTCGCCGCCATGGTCGATGCCATCAGCGAGGTCCGCGATGGCGAGGTTACCCGCGCCGTGCGCGACTCCAGCGCCTCCGACGGCTCGCCGATTCACTCCGGTGATGTCATGGGCATCATTGCCGGCTCCATCGATGTGGTTGGCTCCGACGTGAAGCAGGTCACGCTCGATTGCATCAACCGCATGCAGGAGGAAGAGGAGGGTGACGCGCTGACGATTCTGGCCGGCGAGGAACTGTCCGATGAGGCCTTCCAGGAGATCGTCGACGCTATCGAGGAGGCTCAGCCCGATCTGGAGATCGACGCCCATCGTGGCGCGCAGCCGCTCTATCCCGTAATCTTCTCAATCGAGTAGGCATCTGCCCATGTCCGAGCTCTGCTCCGTGCCGCGCGTCTCGGAGCGCTTTGCCCAGAGCAATGCGCTCGACGAGGATATCGCGCGACTCAAATTTGTTTCGGGTAAACGTGAGGAGGCCCTTCGCCGTCTGGGAATTCGGACGGTGGGGGACCTCCTTCTCCATATCCCTCATCGATACCTCGACTTTACCCGTTCGTGGTCCATCGAGATGGCGCCCATCGGTACCGTGTGCACCATCATCGCCACGGTCGACCGTATCGTCCAAAAGCAGCCTCGTCCGCGCATGCAGGTGACCGAGGTCTCACTCGTTGACGAGACGGGCGTGCTGCAGGTCGCCTTTTTCCGTCAGCCCTGGATTGCCCAGCAGCTTAAGCAGGGCGACCGCCTGGCCGTGATGGGCAAGGTCGAGTTTGCCTACGGCTTTAAGCAGATGGCCTCGCCGCACTTTGAAAAGCTCGAGGAAGGGCGTGCCGCGGGCACTATCCTGCCGGTCCATTACGTGAGTGATGGCGTGAGCCAGGCGTGGATGCGCCGCATCGTAAGCGGCGCGCTCGAGGTCGTCGGCAATCCCTTTGATCCCATTCCCGCGCCGCTACGCGCAAAGCGGAAGCTCATGAGCAATGCCCGCGCGTTGCGTTCGATCCACTTTCCCTCGAGCATGGCTGAGCGCGACATCGCGCGCGCACGGCTTGCCTACGAGGAGTGCCTCTACCTGCAGCTGGCGCTGCGCCTGCGCAACGACGGCGGCCTGGTCGATGTGGTGCCCTATGCCCACACCGCGGGCGAGCACCTGGCCGCGCTCAAGCAAGCCCTGCCGTTTTCGCTGAGCGACGAGCAGGACGCCGCGTTCCAAGACATCCTGCATGATATGTGCGATGGCGGGCGCGTGATGAACCGGCTGCTGCTGGGCGATGTCGGTACCGGCAAGACCGCCGTTGCTGCCTGCGCGCTAGCTGTGGCTGCCCATAGCGGCAACCAGGCGTGCGTCATGGCGCCCACGGGCGTGCTGGCGCGCCAATATGCCGATAAGACCGGCCCTCTGCTCTCGCAGGCCGGCATGTCCTGGGCGCTTCTGACGGGTGCCACGCCGGCCTCAGAGCGCGAGCGGATCCATTCCCAGCTGGAATCGGGCGAGCTTGATGTGCTCTTTGGAACCCACGCGGTCCTTTCGGATGACGTTACGTTCAAGCATCTGTCGCTCGTGGTCATCGATGAACAGCACCGGTTTGGCGTCGGCCAACGCAACGCCCTGCGCGCGAAGGGCCCCGGTGCCGATCTGCTCGTTATGACGGCAACGCCCATCCCGCGTACGTTGGCGCTCTCGGTCTACGGCGACCTGGACACGAGCATTATTCGCCATCGACCTGTTCCGGGAGCGGGCGTTACGACACGCGTGCTTACCGAGTCGAGCCGCGACCTGGCCTACGGCGCTATTCGCGAGGCGCACGAAAAGGGCCAGCAGGCCTATGTGATCTGCCCCCTCGTGGAGCCGAGTGACTCGGCCGATGAGCTGGAAGACGTGCCTGGTATCGCCCGCGACGACGAGGGCCGCGTGACCGTGCCCGTGCCGCTCCACGATACGGCAACCGAGCTCGATCGCCTGCGCCTGGCGTTGCCGGGACTTACCATCGAACGCCTTCACGGCCGCATGCCGGCGGGGGAGAAGGACCGCGTGATCGATGCCTTCAAGCGCGGAGAGATCGACGTGCTCGTCTCGACCACGGTGGTCGAGGTGGGCGTCGACGTGCCCAACGCCACCGTCATGGTCATCGAGAACGGTGAGTGCTTTGGCTTT
>CAJLAN010000185.1 GCA_905204635.1 uncultured Collinsella sp.
CTACAGCACAAGCGTCGGCGTTCGTTTGATGGTCCGCCACGAAAAGGAGCCATCTACTACGTTTAACTCGATGGGGCCAACCATGACCGCATTTTTCGAAAAGCGACAGGCCTTCTACCTGCGGTTTTATTTTTCGTTTTCCCGGCATGGTTGAGGGTATCCAATTAAACGTAGTAGATAGGCCCATTTTGTGGCATACGGCCCATTCAAGCCCAATCTCGAAGGCTAAAGAGAGCCTCTCATCCACGCTTGCGAGCGAAAACCAAATAGAATGAAAGGCAAATGGAAAGCCCGTTTGACGAGCGGAGGACATATGCGGGACGTAGCCGAAAGCGACTGGAAGCTGTTTAAGAAAATGCTTCCTCAATGGCAAGAACGTTATATGGAAAAGCTCATCGGCCAGTACGTTGAGATGCTGAACGGCGACAGTGAAGCGTCCAGTAGATTTTGGGCACTAGAAGAGCGCCTCAATAGAGACAAGCTGTCCTCAGGTGTAATTGCAAACGACATTCGCCGCAGCACAATGCACCGCGAGATAGCCAATTTGCTTATCGACAGCGTGATCGCCCTCGACGACCTTGACGGTTTTACCGAGGACATTAAGAGCTATGCGCAACACTGGATTGGCCAGTAAGAGCACCGAACGACAAACATCCCCAGCAAAACGGGGCAAACGCCGGACCACCTAATGGTTGTCCGGCGTTTGCCCCGATAAAACCTGCCAAAATAAACCTGTCCCTTTTTGGCAGGTTACTCGGCGCTCTTGAGGGCGCCGACCATGTCGATCTTATTGAGGGTACGGTTGGTGGCGAGGTTGACGATAAACGTAAAGCCAAAGGAAAGCACCACGGCAAGCACATAGCTCAGCGGCTCGACTTCAACGTCAAAGTACAGTGACGGCATCTGCAGGATGTACGTAAAGCTCTCGGCCAGCAAGCCGCCCAGCGGCACGCCCAGTGCGGCGCCAATCGCCGTGAGGATTAACGTCTCCTTGTTGACGTAATGGTGCACCTCGCCGCGACGGAAGCCCAGCACCTTGATAGTCGCCAGCTCGCGTTCGCGCTCCGAAATATTCGTATTAGACAGCGTAAACACCACGACAAACGACAGGCACGCTGCCATAAAAGTCACGAGCACCACCACAGAGTTGATAATCGTAAAGTTGGCCTCGTAGTTCTCCCAATGTTCGGCCGTACTCGAGATGGTGAGCCAACCGTCGCTCTTAAGCTTCTTGCTAAACGCAATTTGATCTGCTGACGAACCCTTGAGCAGCGCAAAGATGCCGTTAAGACGCGCGCTTCGGCCGAACGTGCGCTCATAGGTGCCCTGCGTCATGTAAAGCGTGTTGCCCAGATAGTTAAGCGAGATGTCGCTGACTTTGACCTTGGCAACTTTGAGCGACGAATCCTGGACGTGAGCCGTATCGCCCGGCTGAATCCCCAGCACCAGCTGCGAGCTCTTGCTTAAATACACGTCCCCGTCACGCAGGGCGAGCGGGTCTTTGGACTCATCCTCCAGGCGCACGTAATCGCCCAAGTCACCCGTGCGGTCGTCAGGAATCACGATGAGCTGCACGGTCTCGCTTTTGCCGCCAAACGTAAAGGTGACGTTGTCGGTCATAATCGGCAGAGTCGAGGTCACCGTCACGTTGGAATCATTGGCCGTGCTGCGCTCATCCAATGCCGCGCACGTCTGCGAAAAATCGTCGGGATTGGCAACCGCTAGCAAGTCATAACGCGTGATATGCCCGTACTGTTTGGGCGAAAGCGCCACCGACGTGTCGCGAATGCCCATACCGCAGATCACGAGCGCCGTGCAGCCGGCGATACCGAAGATGGTCATAAAGGCACGCTTTTTGTAGCGGAACAGGTTACGTGCTGCCACCTTGTTCAAGAAGCCCATGCGGCGCCAAATAAAGCCGATGCGCTCAAGCAAAATGCGTGAGCCGGCACGCGGCGCCTTGGGACGCATGAGCGAAGCCGGCGTCTCGGCCATCTCGTGGCGGCAGGCGATAATCGTAGCGCCCACCACGCCCACGGCAAACAGCGCCACCGAGACAATCGAGGACACGATATCGTACGAAAGCAGCATCTGGGGCAGTGAGTACATATCATCGAACACCGTAAACAGGAACAGCGGTAGCCCCACAAAGCCGATGATGTTGCCGAGCACGCCACCCACCAGGCAGGCCCACAGCGAGTAGTCCACGTATTTGGACAGGATGCGTCCACGTGAATAGCCGAGCGCCTTATACAGGCCGATGAGCGTGCGCTCTTCCTCAACCATACGCGTGGCGGTGGTAAGGCTGATGAGCACGGCGACGATAAAGAAGATGAACGGGAACACCGTGGCGATGGCCTCGATTGAGGAACTATCGCTCTCGACGCTCGAGTAGCTTGCGATATTGCCGCGGTCCTGGATGTACCAGGTGCATTCGCCCAGGTCGGAAAGCTCGGCGCGGGCATCGGCAAACTGCTGGTCGGCGGCGGCGCGGCGCTGGTCCAGGTCGGCTTGCGCCTGCGCACGCTCGTCGCTGCCCTCGGCCATGCGATTGATGTTGTCCTGCTCGATCCCAAAGAGCATGGCGGCCTGACGCTCGGCCGCATCCAAGCTTGTCGGCGTGTCGACCGTCAGCTCCTGAGCGCGCGCCTTCTCACGCTCCTCGCGGATCTTCTCTATATTGCCCTTGACCTCATTGATCTTTGCCGCGTAGGCATCCGAATATGAGTTGAGATCCTTGGCTCCCTCGACGACCACGTGGACCGCGGAGTAGGAAGAAGATGTCGCGGCGTCCTCGCTCACATAGAACTTATAGTCCGCCGCCGAGGCGGCACGGAAGGCGTTGACCGTCGAGTCGGAGCTCACATCAGTGGGATCGAGAACCTCGGCCGTGATGGTGTAATCGCCATCGGCAAACTGATCCTTGGCACTTTGGTTCGACGAGCTCGCATCGTTGGCAGCAAAGCTCACCGTATCGCCGAGCTTTTTGCCCGAAGCCTTCAGGAACTTCGAAGTCACCGCGACCTCATCGGCGCTCTCGGGCAAATCGCCGTTCACGAGCACTGGCTGATCGATATTCTCCTTGGAGAGACTTTGCACGACCACGCGCTCGCGCGTTGTGCCCACGGCGGTGTAGGCGGTCTCGGTGTAGATGCCCTCGGCCGTTTCGACGCCATCGACCTCTTGGATGGCGTCGAGATCATCATCAGTCAGGCCATAGGTCGACTGCACGTTAATGTCATAGACATTTTGCTGGTCGAAGTAGGCGTCAACCGAATCGCACAGGTCCTCGCAACCCGCCTTAAGGCCGCACATCACGCTCACGCCGAGCGCGGTGATCACGACGATAGACAAGAAGCGTTTGAGGCTGCCGCGAATCGTGCGGTAGACACCGCGGCGAAACACCGTCGGCACCATATCGTTTGAGCTTTGGGCAGTGCGGTAGGTCGTAAAATCCTGCTCGCGCTCCGTGTTCTGCGCGTCGCGGCGTTGGCTGTTTTGGCGGTCCTGATCCATGGGCGCTACCACTCGATCGTCTCGATAGGCACGGGATTTTGCTGGACCGTCTCGCTCTCCACGCGGCCGCTCTTAAAGCGAATCAGGCGATCGGCCATGGGCGCCAGCGCGGAGTTGTGGGTGATGATAATGACCGTGATGTCCTGCTTGCGGCAGGTGTCCTGTAGCAACTGCAAGATCTGCTTGCCGGTTTTGTAGTCGAGTGCACCCGTGGGCTCGTCGCACAAAAGCAGCTTGGGATTCTTGGCCAGTGCGCGGGCAATGGACACGCGCTGCTGCTCGCCGCCCGAAAGCTGTGCCGGAAAGTTGCCCAGGCGCTCGCCCAGGCCAACCTGGCAAAGCGTTTGCTCGGCATCGAGCGAATCGGGGCAGATTTGCGCCGCGAGCTCGACGTTTTCGAGCGCCGTCAAGTTGGGGACCAAATTGTAGAACTGGAAGACAAAGCCGACATCGGCGCGGCGGTATTCCACGAGCTGCGC
>CAJLAN010000186.1 GCA_905204635.1 uncultured Collinsella sp.
CAGACGCGCCGCCACAAGCGGCGACAGGCGTCCGGCATCGTCCACGGCGAGTCGCGAACGCAAGCGGGCAAGCGTCTCGCCCTCGACCCATTCCATGACAATTGCAGGCACACCGTCGACCTCGCCCCAGCCATAGAGGCGGGGAAAGCCCTTAAGGCCCGAAAGGGCGCGATGGCATTCGTATTCCTCGCGAAACGCCGCCTTGAACTTGGCGACCAGCGCCTCGTGAGCGGCATCGTCGTCAAACTCATCGCGCGTCGGCAAGATGAGCTGCTTGAGTGCCACGGCCTCGCCTTGGGCGTTGACGGCACGCGTCACGCGGCCGATACCGCCACGGCGCATGGTGGCATCGTCGGCAAACAGCATCGTAAAACGACGCAGATAGG
This sequence comes from uncultured Collinsella sp., assembly GCA_905204635.1. Classification (GTDB taxonomy): domain Bacteria; phylum Actinomycetota; class Coriobacteriia; order Coriobacteriales; family Coriobacteriaceae; genus Collinsella. The sequence continues at coordinate 387 of CAJLAN010000186.1, forward strand.
CAGGCAGTTCGTCCTGACCGAGCGCAATGGCCGGCTCAAACCCGTCGACACGCGCCAGGCGCAGGCCGACCATGGGATCGCGACCGAGTGATTGTGGTGTGGTGGATGCAAGATCGGTCATCATAGGGCAAGCGCCGCCACGTTATTGTTGAAGTTACCGAGCGCGACGTCATCATCGCCGTAATGGCCAACCCATTGACATAGGTTGGTGTAACAGCCCCACAGATTGGCATACTGCTGATACCACTTTGACCGGGGCGAGAATGTCTGACGACCGAACTCGGCTCGAATGACAAACATCTCCCCGACCAGGCTGTCGCACGGCCTGGGATCTCCCGTAGAGTTATAGGTCGAGACCACGTCATTGGCACGAGAAACGTAACTGTCGAGCATGTTGTACTTGGTCACAAGCCAACTGTGAATGCCCTCTTCCTCAGCAGCGGAAAGGCCGCCGGAGTTTGCATCGTTGTCAGTGTTGCCGCCCGTCGAGCCGCCGTTTCCAGGCCCTCCGGTAGAGGAACCCGACCCAGAGCCGCCGCCCGAACTCGATGAATCCGAGCCGGAGCCAGAAGTATCCGAGCTACCGGGCTTTCCGGACTGCTGGGCGTCCTGCTCCTTTTGCTGCTCGACCTTATTCACCGTTGCCGCCACGCTATTGTTGGACAATCGATCGATGATCTTGGTGTTGGTGAGCACGATGGTTTTGCCATTGGCAAGCGTGACTTCGTTGTCCGGGGCCTCGGCGCCGTCCGCATCGTCGGTGCCAAACACAATATGCGCGACCACACTTGCCCAAGCATATCCAGTCGTGGTACCCAGATCACTTTTGACCTCATGCCCCACGCGCGGTTCGCGTGCGGCATGCGCCTGCATCATGGACGGCACGGTCATGCCATAGGCAGAAACGCCAGCCATGACCAGCACCAGCGAGCACGATAGCAGTGCGTACGCCCGCGGCGCCAAGCCCAGTCGGCGTCGTATGCGCACCGCGGCGCCGCGCTTTGTCTGAGTGCCACCGGGCCGCATGCGTTCTCCTCCAACAAAAACACGCCGCTCGGGAGCGGCGCATTCATTCGAATCCATATTTGAGTGTATCAGCGAACCAAAAAGGTTGCGCAACGAATGGACAAATTAAGGATGCGAGCGGAAGCATCCATGCGATAAGCGGATACGAAGCATCTTTGTTGCACAACAAACTCACAGTCGCACGGGGAAATTATGACTACCCCGTGCGTCGCGAGGAAAACATACGGCAGGAGCAGGCTCGCCACCTAAATCGCGCGGCGGGCCTCGATGGCGCGGCCAAGCGTAAGCTCGTCGGCATACTCCAAGTCGCCGCCCACGGGAAGGCCGCTTGCCAGACGCGACACCTCGACGCCCAACGGCTTGATGGTACGGGCCAGATAGCTCGCCGTGGTCTCGCCCTCAATATTGGGGTTGGTGGCGATGATGACCTCGTGGATGTCCTCGTGGCCCAGACGCACCAGCAGCTCGCGGATGTGCAACTGCTCGGGACCAATCTTGTCCATGGGGCTGATCACGCCGCCCAGCACATGGTACAGGCCATGATAGCTGCCCGTGCGCTCAATCGCCTGGACGTCGCGCGGCTCGCCCACCACGCAAATGCGAGTGGTATCGCGCATCGGGTCCTGGCAGATGGAGCACTCGTCGGCCGTGGCGTAGTTAAAGCAACGGCTGCAAAAGTGGACCTCCTGCTTGACCTCCAGGATGGCCTCGGCCAGGCGGCGGGCCTCCTCGGCATCGGCCTCGAGCAGGTAATAGGCGATGCGCTGGGCCGACTTGGGACCAATGCCCGGCAGACGGCCCAGCTCATCGAGCAGTTTTTGCAGACTGTGATTCGCACTCATATATATGTGTGTCTTAGAACGGCATGCCCGGGATGTTGAGGCCGCCGGTGATGGCGCCCATCTGCTTGTTGGCGAGCTCGTTGACGCCGCGGACGGCCTCGTTGACGGCAGCCATGATCATGTCCTGCAGCATATCGACGTCCTCGGGATCGAGGGCATCGGGATCGATGGTGAGGTTGACGAGCTCCATCTCGCCGTTAACGGTCACCTTGACCATGCCGCCGCCGGCAGAGGCGTCGACGGTCTGGGACTTGAGGTTCTCCTGCGCGGCGGCAAGCTGCTCCTGCATCTTGCGAGCCTGCTTCATCATCTGCTGCATGTTCATACCGGCCATGATGGCTCCTTTACGTGCGGCCGCACGCCGAGCTGCAAGGGCAGCCGGAGCACGGCGGGACTTTCAAACTCAAAAATCGTACCACGGCGCGAGGTCAGCGAACGGGGCGGACGTGTTACCTCAGTCGATATACATGTCCTGGAGTGCAAGCCGCACCCAAAGATTATGCAAAGTTGAATAATTCGCATCTGCATGATATTGAAAGCTAAATCTTGTAGAGCCGGAATCCGGCATTTTCTGCATCCAGCTAGATAACAAAATGCCGAACCGCTGCTCGAGGCGGCGCACATGGCGGCAGGGTATAATTTGATTGCCATAGATAGTAATTTGGAGGTGCCCCATGAATGCCCCCAACGCGCTCCAAAACATCCGCTCAAAACACCCCGTTGCATATGTGGTTCTCTATCTCTTTGTCGGCTGGGCATTGCTGGTTGTCATCACCCATGCCATAGCTTTTGGAGCAGAACTGCTGATAGCCAGCTCGGACCAGCCCGTCGTCAAATGGGAGACGACCGATGAGTGCACCGACGGAACCCGAACCGTCTACTACAACAGCCCGTCCCTCTATCAAGAGTTCAAGGTCAAGATAAAGGACTTCAAGATTGTCGATGCCGAGCTAGGCGTTTATTTGGCAATCGGAGCAACCATTAACGCCGAGCAAGTCGAGTACACGGACAGCCATGCGACGTATCGTATCGACCTCAGCATCCTAGGCCGACCGTCACGCACCTGTCTGCTCAAATGCGACATACGCGGCACCACACTACACATGTCCGAAATACAGATGCGCCCGGACAAGGGGTCCTCTTCTTGAGCAGTATACCCGCCTACGCAGCTACTCCACCGGCTTGAAGATGGTGGCCTGGCCAAAGACGCTGCGGATGAGGGCCTTGGCCTCGTCCTCGGTCTGCGGGATGCTCGGGGCTGCGCCCTGATGGCCGAAGGGGCTGCCAGCACCGGGATTGGATTCCCAGGGAGCGGCGGGGACGTCGTCGTTTGCAGAGGCTGCGGGTGCCACAGCAGCGGCCTTGGTCGCGGACGCCGCACCCGGCACGTCGAACGGGGGCAGATCGTCCCCGCCGGCATCGGCCGCAAAACCACCGACCATAGCATCGTCGTAGGGCACCTGCTCGGATTCCCATGGCGCAGCCTGCGCAGGCGGCTGAGCCATGGGGACGGACGCGCGCTCGGGCGCTCGGGGCGCGGGCTCGGTCGGGAGCTTGCCCGTGGCAGGAGCACCGGCAGGGTTGTCGGAGCGCAGCCAAGGGGCCTTGGCCAGGTCGGATGACTTGGGCGCAGGCGCGGCAGCGGACTTGGGCGCGGGGATCGGAGCAGCCGGTTTGGGCGCAGCGGGTTCAGGCGCCGACGCAGCATCATCCCGCAGACGAACTGTTCAC
>CAJLAN010000187.1 GCA_905204635.1 uncultured Collinsella sp.
ACGATCTCGGCGATATGGCTGGGCCCCTGCTCTCGCTCTACGAGATTTCGCTCGCCATTGCCCGCGTGGTCATTACCGCGCGCGAGGGCAAGGAGGGCTTGTTCGTGAGTCGTCTGGACCTGTTCTCGGACGACGAGGACGACGAGGAGTAAATCGGTATGCACGAGGTTGGCATTGTCAACGGCATACTCGATACAGTGATTCGCGCGGCGCGTGGGGCGGGGGCCTCGCGCGCCGTTTTGGTAACGCTGCGTATCGGGGATATGACCGAGGTCGTGCGCGAGGCACTCGACTTTGCATGGGAGACATTTCGCGACGAGGACCCGCTCACGCGCGGCTGCGAGCTTGCCGTAGAGGAAGTCCATCCACAAAGCGAGTGTCTGGACTGCGGCGAGGTCTTTGAGCACGACCGCTTCCATTGCCGTTGTCCCCAGTGCGGTGGCGCCAATGTGCGCCTACTGCACGGCCGCGAGCTCGACATCGCCAGTATAGAAATCGAAACCCCCGACGATTAGCCCGCCAGCCACCTGGGGACGGGGTATAAATGGTAGAAGTAAGGAGTGCCGAATATGGCCGAGAAAACGATTGATATCGCGTCGCCGATTCTGTCGCGCAATGAGCGCCTGGCAGATCAGCTGCGACAGCGATTTAAAGAGACAAACACCTATGTGATCAATGTGCTGTCAAGCCCCGGCTCGGGCAAGACTACCACGATCCTGGGCGCCAACGAGCGTCTACGTGACAAGGCCGGCCTGCGCTGTGCCGTCATCGAGGGCGATATCGCCTCGGATGTCGACGCCATCACCATGAAGGAAGCCGGCATGCCCGCCATCCAGATCAACACGGGCGGCCTGTGCCATCTCGAGGGCAACATGATCATGGAGGCCGTTGACGCCTTCGACCAGGCTGTGGGTCTTCAAAACATCGACGTCATCTTTATCGAAAACGTGGGTAACCTGGTCTGCCCAGTCGACTTTGACCTGGGCGAAAACCTGTCCATCATGATTCTCTCGGTGCCCGAGGGCGACGACAAGCCCATCAAGTACCCGGGCATCTTCCAGCACGCCGGCGCGCAGCTGCTCAACAAGGTCGATGTGGCCCCGGCTTTCGATTTTGACATGGATAGGTATACTAAGACACTCGATGACCTCAATCCGCAGGCGCCGCGGTTTGCCGTGAGCGCGCGTAAGGGCGAGGGCATGGATGCCTGGTGCGATTGGCTCATCGGGCAGATTGAGCAAGCAAGGGCGTAAGTCGGCCGCCATACGGGCGGGCGTAGCCGCAGAGATATGAGATAGGAGCCTCTTTTGAAGCTCATCATCGCCGAGAAAAACGACGCCGCGCGTCAGATTGCCGAGCGTCTGTCCACGGGCAAGCCCAAAAAGGACAAGGTGTACAACACCGCCATCTACCGTTTTGAGTGGAAGGGCGAGGAGTGCGTGACGATCGGCCTTGCCGGTCACATCCTTGCGCCCGATTTTTGCGACAGCGTGCTGTTCGATAAAAAGCTGGGCTGGTATTCGGTCACCGAGGACGGTGAGATACTGCCGGCCGACATACCCGATGGCCTGGCTCGTCCGCCTTACGACACCAAGCGTAAGCCGTTCCTTGCTGATGGCATTTCCATCAAGGGTTGGAAGCTCGAGAGCCTGCCTTACCTCACCTGGGCGCCTGTCATTAAGCTGCCGGCCGAGAAAGAACTCATTCGCTCGCTCAAGAATCTCGCTAAAAAGTCCGACAGCGTCATTATCGCCACGGACTTCGATCGCGAGGGCGAGCTGATCGGTTCGGACGCCCTCAACAAGGTGCGCGAGGTTGCGCCCGACTTGCCGGTCGCCCGCGCCCAGTATTCTTCGTTTACCAAGGCCGAGATTACGCAGGCCTTCGATAACCTTGTCTCGCTCGACCAGAACTTGGCCGACGCCGGCGAGAGCCGTCAGCACATCGACCTCATTTGGGGCGCGGTGCTCACGCGCTACCTGACGCTCGCCAAGTTTGGCGGCTTTGGCAACGTGCGTTCCGCCGGCCGCGTGCAGACGCCGACGCTCGCCCTGGTGGTTGAGCGCGAGCGCGAGCGCATGGCGTTTGTGCCCGAGGACTATTGGCAGATCCGCGGCATGGGCGCCGCGCAGGGTGCTGCCGAGGACGACCGCTTTAAGATTGCGCACAAGACGGCGCGTTTTACCGACAAGGATGCTGCCGAGACGGCGTACGGCCATGTTGACGGCGTTGCGACGGCAACCGTCGCCGCGGTGACCAAGCGTTCGCGCAAGCAGCAGCCGCCCACGCCGTTTGCGACCACTTCGCTGCAGGCTGCCCCCGCAGCCGAGGGCATCTCGCCTGCGCGTACCATGCGCATCGCCGAGTCCCTCTACATGGCGGGCCTCATCAGCTACCCGCGTGTCGACAACACCGTGTACCCCGCGACGCTCGACCTGGGCGCCGTGGTGAGCGACCTGGCAAAGATCAATCCGGCGCTGGCGCCCGTGTGCAAAAAGGTGCTCGCCGGTCCCATGAAGCCCACGCGCGGCAAGGTCGAGACCACCGACCACCCGCCTATCTATCCCACGGGCGAGGGCGATCCGTCCACGCTCGATGGCGGCCAGCGCAAGCTCTACGACCTCATCGCCCGCCGCTTCCTGGCGACGCTTATGGGTCCCGCGACCATCGAGAACACCAAGCTCGAGCTCGACGTGAACGGCGAGCCGTTCGTGGCTTCGGGCGATGTGCTCGTGACCCCGGGTTTCCGCGAGGCGTACCCGTACGGACTCAAGCGCGACGAGCAGATGCCGCCGCTGGAGCAGGGTGACACGGTCGATGTGTTCGACATTAAGCTCGAGGCCAAGCAGACCGAGCCGCCCGCGCGCTACAGCCAGGGCAAACTCGTGCAGGAGATGGAGAAGCGCGGCCTGGGTACCAAGTCCACGCGTGCGAGCATCATCGAGCGCCTGTATGCCGTGCGCTACCTCAAAAATGATCCCGTTGAGCCGAGCCAGCTGGGCATCGCCATCATTGACGCGCTGACGCAGTTTGCCCCGCGCATCACGAGCCCCGATATGACCAGCGAGCTCGATGGCGATATGACCCGTGTGGAGCGCGGCGAGGATACCGAAGAGCATGTCGTGACGCATTCGCGCGCGCTGCTGGCCGGCGTGCTCGACGAGTTGCTCAAGCACACGCAGGAGCTGGGCGACGCCATCAGCGATGCCGTCACGGCCGATGCGCGCGTGGGCGCCTGCCCCAAGTGCGGCAAGGACCTGGTTATGAAGACGAGCGCCAGGACCCGCGGCAGCTTTATCGGCTGCATGGGCTGGCCCGACTGCGACGTGACCTATCCGGTGCCGAGCGGCGTCAAGGTGAGCCCGCTCGAGGGCGAGGCTGCTGTGTGCCCCGAATGCGGTGCGCCGCGCATTAAGTGCCAGCCGTTCCGCCAAAAGGCTTTCGAGATTTGCGTGAACCCCACGTGTCCCACCAACTACGAGCCTGACCTTAAGGTGGGCGAGTGCAAGGTGTGTGCCGAGACCGGACGCCATGGCGATCTGATCGCGCACAAGAGCGAAAAAAGCGGCAAGCGCTTTATTCGCTGCACCAACTACGATGACTGCGGCGTGAGCTATCCGCTGCCGGCGCGCGGCAAGCTCGAGGCGACGGGCGAGACCTGCCCCGAGTGCGGCGCCCCCATCGTGGTGGTCAACACGGCGCGCGGCCCGTGGCGTATCTGCGTCAACATGGACTGCCCGACCAAGGAGAAGAAGCCCGCCCGCGGCCGCAAGACTGCGACCAAGGCGAGCACGGCGAAGAAGACCACGGCAGCAAAGAAGACTGCTGCAGCGAAAACGACAACGGCCCGGAAGAAAACCGCAACGAAGACCAAGACTGCAGCAAAGCCGAAAACCGCAATGAAGACAAAAGCCGCAGCAAAGACCAAGACTGCAGCAAAGACGAAAATCGCAGCAAAGCCGAAAACTGC
>CAJLAN010000188.1 GCA_905204635.1 uncultured Collinsella sp.
GCGCGCATCGCCAAAGCAAACGACCGAGCGCACGTTGTCCATAACGGCGCGGGCAAAGTCCGCAAGCGGCGTACCCTTATCGTGGCCGCCGAGCAGCAAAATCACATCGTCGTCGGGAAACGCCGTCAGGGCCTTTTCGACTGCATCGGTGTTCGTTGCCTTGGAATCGTTGACGTAGCGCACGCCATCGATCTCGCCACAGGGCTCCACGCGGTGCTCGAGCGGCTGGAACGAGGCCAGACCGCGGCAGACACCGTCGACATCGGCACCGACGGCCAAAGCAGCCGTGGCAGCACATAGGGCATTGATGACATTGTGATGGCCCGAGATCTTGAGCTCGGAAGTGGCGACAAGCTGAGTCTCGACGCCCTTCAGGCGGACGACCAACTTGCCGTCGCGCACAAAGGCGGCGTCTGCACCCTCGGGCTCGTCAAAAGCGACCTTGCAGATGCGGCGGCCCGGCATGTAGATGTACTCATCGAACTCATGGATGCCGGCATCCTCAACGTCGATAACCACGAGGTCGTCGTCGACCATATTCTCGAACAACTTGATCTTGGCAAGCGCATAGTTCTTGTGGCTCTTGTGCCAGCCCAGGTGGTCGGGCGTGATGTTGAGCAGCACCGCCACGCGAGGATGAAGCTCGGCGGTCGTAGCAATCTGATAACTCGACAGCTCGGCCACAAACCACTCATTATGTGCGCGGCCGTCGATCTCGTTCACCGGCGGCTCACCGATATTGCCGACGGCCACGCTGGCTTCACCGGCGGCCTTGAGCAGATAATCAGTCAGCGACGTGGTAGTTGTCTTGCCGTTGGTGCCCGTGATGGCAATCCAATTTTGGGGAGACAAGCGATAGGCAAACTCGGGCTCGCCCATAATCTGAGCGGCATGCTCACGCCCCGCCTTAAAGAAGGACGAGAACTCCGAAATACCCGGGCATGTCACGCACACGTCATAGGCGCCCTCGACCTGTTCGGCCCCATAGACAAACGACGCACCAGCAGCCTCGAGCGCACGCGTGGCGTCATTGGGCTCAGAGGTGCCGCCGCCATACACGGTAACGGCGCTTACGCGCTCGGGATGTGCCAGCGCCCAGCGGGCGACATCGAGACCGGATTTGCCCTGACCCAAAACGAGCAGGCTAAAGACATCAGCAAGAGGCATGAAAGACCACTATCCCAACTGGAAGAACAAAGCAAGGCCAACGGCACCAAAGGCCGCAGCGATAATCCAAAAACGGATGACGACCTTGGTCTCGGCCCAGCCCTTCTTTTCGAAATGATGATGGATGGGCGCCATAAGGAAGACGCGCTTGTGCGTAAAGTGGAAGTAGACAACCTGAATCATGACCGACAGGGTCTCAACGATAAACAGGCCGCCGATGATGAGGGAGACGACCTCGGTGTTGGTCATGATGGACGTGCAGGCAAACGCGGCGCCCAGGGCAAGCGAGCCGGTATCGCCCATAAAGATGCTCGCCGGATAGCAGTTGAACCACAGAAAGCCCAAGCAGGCACCGGCACACGCGGTGCAGAAGATGGACAGGTTCACGTCTCCGTGCAAAAACGCCATGGCAGCCATGGCGAGCATGGCGATCATGGAGGTGCCGCCAGCAAGACCGTCAAGGCCATCGGTCAGGTTCACGGCATTAGAAAGACCGGCGATCATCAGCCAGCAAAAGACAATGTAGAGCCACGGGAACGAAAGGCCGCAGATGGTGGTCGAAAGAACACCGAGGTCAATCGTCAGGCCGCCGGGAAAACGAATCTCGGGGGCGACGCCGCACCAGTTGACGGCAAGTACCGTAAAGGTGACACAGATAATGGTTAGGCCGATCATCTTGGCATGAGGCGTCAGACCGAGCGAGCGCCCGTGCGTAACGGAGGTCAGGTCGTCGATCAGGCCCAGCACGCCGGTCGCCAGCGTGGCGAGCAGCACGAGCACGAGCTCGGTGGTGAGCTTGCCCATCAGCAGGCAGGTCAGCGAGATCGCGACGAGGATGACAACGCCACCCATGGTGGGCGTTCCCTGCTTAACCAAATGACGCTTGGGGCCGTCGGCACGAACCTGCTGGCCGATACCCTCGACCTTGAGCAGCTTGATCCACCACGGCATGAGCAGCAGCGCAATGGCAGCGGCGATACCAAGCCCCAAAAAAGCCTGATACGTTGGATACGAGGGATTGCCGAACATGGGCTAGCACACACCTTCCACAAAGCGGTCGAGCTCAACAAAACGGGAACCCTTGACCAGTACAACATCATGTTTTTCAAGCGCGCCGCCCATGCGGTCGAGCACCTGCTGATAATCGGAGAACACCTGGATGCGGTCCTCGTCCATGCCCATCATGCGCGCGGCATCGGCCATAAGCTGGGCCAGCTCACCACCCACGCACGCCAGCATGTCGAGCTTCTTGGCGGCGGCATAGGCGCCCACGAGCTCATGCATGCGAGGAGCCTCATCGCCCATCTCGCCCATCTCGCCCAGGATCGCCATGCGAGACCCCGTGCACGAAAGCGAGCACAGCAGATCGAGGCCAGCAGCCATGGATTCGGCACTGGCGTTATAGGAATCGTCGATGACGCGGGCACCGCTCTTGGCGCGCTTGATCTCTTGGCGGTGACCGGTGATCGTGAGGCCCCTAAAGGCAGCATCGATCTGCTCGGGCGTCACGCCCAGGCGATAGGCAACCGCGGCGGCCTTAACGGCATTTGGGACGGACTGCACGCCGGGGATGGCAAGCATGGTATCGATTGTCTCGCCCTGACCAAAATCGAGCGTAAAGACCGGACGGCCCTCGTCATCAACTCGAACGTCGCGGGCACGGACCTCATCATCGTCCGAGACGCCGGCCAGCATCACGTCGATACCAGCAGGCTGGGCGAACGTATCGCGAATGAACGGCGTAAAGTCGTCCTCGCCGCCCAAAACCAGCAGCGGCAAGAAGTCGCCAGCGGCGCACATACCCTGGACAATCTCGGCCTTAGCGCGGGCGATGTTCTCGCGGCTACCCAAAATGCCGATATGAGAGGTACCAATCTTGCTCACGATGGCAAGGTTGGGATTGGCGGACTGGGACAGGCGCTCGATCTCGTGGAAATGGTTCATGCCCATCTCGAGCACCAGGACCTCGGTATCGGCCGGAGCGGAAAGCACCGTGAGTGGCATGCCGATCAGGTTATTGAAATTGCCCTTGGTGGCCCAGACACGATAGCGCTTGGCGAGCACAGCGGCGAGCACGTCCTTGGTCGTCGTCTTGCCGATGGAACCGGTAATACCAACGACCAGGCAGCCAAGCTCCAGACGGTACGTGTGCGCCAAACGCAGCAGAAACTCCTCGGGATCATCGGTCAGCAAGATGGCACAGCCCTTGTCCTGCGCCAGCGAGACCAGCTCGGCCTCGGGCTCACGCGTCATCACGACGGCGCCGGCACCCGACTGGACGGCACGGGAAGCAAAATCATTGCCGTCGACGTTTTCACCGGGAAAGGCGACGAAAATCGTCCCTTCCTCGACCTGGCGCGAGTCGATAACGCACCCGCGGCATACCTGATCGGCTTCTCCCGTCACGGTTCGGGCCCCTGTTGCGGCCGCGAGGTTGTTGACGGCGATCTCTATCATTGCAGCTCCCCTGTAAACCTAATAATGCTATCGGCGTATTGTATCCCAGCGCCGCGCATGCGTGGTGCAGGGCATGTGAACACCCCTCATATGGGACAACAAACCACGCCCCAAAGATTGTAACCCCCTACTTCGTGTGCGGGATACCCAGCACGTCGAGCGCGTTGGCCATAATGGACTGGAACGGCACCGCAGCGGCATCTGAGCCGCTCGGCGTTCCGTCGAGCGTGATATAGCACAGCACCTTGGGCGATTGTGCCGGTGCAAAGCCCATAAAGGACGACATGTAGTTCTCCTTGAGGTAGCCGCCGTTCTCGTC
>CAJLAN010000189.1 GCA_905204635.1 uncultured Collinsella sp.
CCAGCGCCGCCAGCAGGGACGACGGCAAGTCACCCTCGAGTGCCACCACAGCACGCGAAGCACCGTGGGCTCGGGCGTTGTCGCGCACGGCGAGCACCAGCGCCTGCCACAGCCACTCCTCGGAACGGAACTCGGGCAGTTCGTGATCTTCCAGGGCATCGAGCATCACGCCACGCTGAATCTCCTGAACCAGCAGGCTCTCCTCAAAACACGGTGCCTGGGCCACCACGCGACCGCAGTCGTCGAGCACAAACGAACCGCCGGTATACACCGACTCGTCATAGGCACCGACCGGCGCCATGCAGGCAAACCACACGCTGCGCTTGGATGCGATCTTGCGGTAGGTGCCGCTGCGAACGGCGGCAATGGCGGCAGTCTCGCGGTCGGTCATGTCAAACGCGTTGAATTGGAAATACGCAATGAGGTCAACACCAGTCGGCAGCATCTCGAGTTCGCGGTCCAAGTCAAAAATCACGGCGATGCGCACGCCGTCCACGTCGAACACCGGCGGCGCCCAACGTGTGTCGTTGTTCTCGCCGCGCTGCAGGGCAATGCTCGAACGCGCCGGCACCACATGACCGTCCTTGAGCATCATGTAGTCGAGCAGCGGCTGGCCCTCAAACGAAACCGCCGCGGGCACGATGCAGATCATGTCAAGCTCCTGGATACGCTCGGCGACGCCAGTCAAGCCGGCAAGCATGTCGTGCTCAAAGTCGGCAGCGCCCACCAGGCCACCGGGCATGGCGCCCATAAAGAGCGGAGCCGGAACGCACAGCACGCGCGCCCCGCGCTCGTGGGCCAGACGAGCCTGGTCCTCAATGCGGCCGCAAATGCCCTCAATATCACCCAGGCGCATATCGATCTGTGCAAGCGCGAGCTTCATGGCCCAGCCCTTTCCGTCGTAAACCATCGAAATCGTAGTAAAAGCGCCGGCCGCATAATGCAGCCGGCGCTTGCATGTGCATATGCTAGCTATGATACCCCGAGCGGGGGCGCGCTCCTAGAATGTCGCGGACCACAGCCCGTGCAGGTTGCAGTAGGCATAAACGGTACCGGTCTTGGAGCCGCCCGCGAAAAACGTCGCGGGTTTCATGCCGGGCTCAAGGTAATGGACCTCTAAGCGGCCCTCGGCCTCAAGGGCGATCCACTCAATGTAGTGCTCGGGCAGGCTGGGGTGCTCGACCGAGCCAACGCGTGCACGAATCACGTGACCGTCACGCTCGGTCTCGACAACAGGCACGTGCTTCTCGTGCGCCGCGTCCTCAGTGTTTGCAGTCAGTTCCGTGCAACCGGCAGGGGTCGCAACGTCGTCGCCAAGGGCAGCGATGAGCTTGCCGTCGGGGTCCTTAAAGAATTTCGCCATGATGTTCTCCTTTGCTGATGTGCCAATGTTCTTGATGGTTCTTATGCCCAAAGGCAGACAAACCATCCACGGCATTGCAAATGAACACATAACGGACCAGGCAAGCGGTCGGGCCAAAATGCGTCGACCGTCCTGCCCACTCCAGCAGTCCCACCCCGCGCGCGGCTAGCGACCGTCGCCGCCGAGCAGCGCCAGAACATCCTCGCGCGTGAACAGTGCCGACGAGATGCCGTCGCCGCCGAGCACGCTGTTGACCAGATCGCGCTTGGACTCCTGCATCTGCATAATGCGTTCCTCGATCGTGTCCTTGGCGATGAGCTTGTACACGGTCACGGTATGCTGCTGGCCAATACGGTGTGCACGATCAGTTGCTTGGTCCTGCGCCGCCACGTTCCACCACGGGTCGTAGTGGATGACCACGTCGGCAGCCGTCAAGTTAAGGCCCACGCCGCCCGCCTTGAGCGAAATCAAAAAGACCGGAACCTCGCCCGCTTGGAACTGCGCGACCATCTTGGCGCGGCTCTCCTTAGACGAAGCGCCCGTGAGCTTAAGGAAGGCGATGTCCTCCTTGGCCAGGCGCTTACCGATAATATCGAGCATACCCGTAAACTGGCTGAACAACAGGATGCGATGTCCGCCGTCGAGTGCGCCGTGCACGAGCTCCATGCACGTATCGAGTTTGGCGCTCCCCGCCTTGTAATCCTCGTAGTGCAGACGCGGGTCGCAGCAGATCTGGCGCAGCTTGGTGAGCTCGGCGAGCACCTTGAGCTTGTCTTTCTTAAACTCGGATGCCTCGCGGTGCTGCACCTGCTGGGCGATGCGGTCCTGATTTGCCAGGTAAAGCTTGCGCTGCTCGCCGGTAAGCTGCGCCATGACAGTGTCCTCGATCTTTTCGGGCAGATCGGCCACCACGTCTTCCTTGACACGGCGAAGCACAAACGGCGACACGAGTGCTTGCAGGCGGGCGGCACTGTCGCCCTCGGCATGCTCGACCGGGCTTTCGAAGCGCTTTGCAAACGATTCACGCGTACCCAGCAGGCCCGGCATCAAAAAGTCGAAGATGCTCCAGAGCTCGGACAAGCGGTTTTCGATGGGCGTGCCCGTCAGGGCAAAGCGCACGCCGGCAGGCAAGCGCTTTGCGGCGCGCGCCACCTGGGTGAGCGGGTTTTTAATGTACTGGGCCTCATCGAGCACCACACGGGCAAAGTCCTGCTCGACGTACTCGTCGATATCGCGCCGCATAAGGTCATACGACGTCACGACCATGTTATGCTCGGCCACGCCGGCAATCTGTACGCGACGCTGCGCCTTGGCGCCCACGATGGCGCACACATCGAGCGACGGGGCAAAGCGCTCCAGCTCGGCGGTCCAGTTGTACACAAGCGACGCAGGGCACACCACAAGCGTGGGCTTAATGTCCCCCGCTTCCACGCGCGCCAGGATATGCGCGATCATCTGGAGCGTTTTGCCCAGGCCCATATCGTCGGCCAAGATACCGCCGAGGCCCAGATGCTCAAGCGAGCCGAGCCACTGGTAGCCGTCGACCTGGTAGCCACGCAGCGTGGCCTTGAGCGAGGCGGGTACCGTAAAGTCCATCTTGCCGAGCGTGTCCAGGCGCTCGACGGTACGGCGGAACGCAGCGTCGCGATCGGCCTCAAGCGCCGGCGTGCGCGCAAGCATGCTGTCGACGAACAGGGTACTCGACGCGGGGAGCGACACGCCGTCGAGCAGGTCGACAGCATCGACACCCAGGTCCTCGGCAAGACCAAACGCGGCCCGGGCGCCCTCGTCCAGGCGAATGATGTCGCCCGACGTGAGACGCGCAAACGTCTGGTGACGCTTGTACGAATCGAGATAGACGGCAAGGTCCGCGGCCGAAAGCCCGCTCGCACCCAGCTCGACATCGAGCAGATTGCTCTTGACGGTCGCACGCACCGAAAGCTTGGGCGCAGGGCGGACCGAGATCTGGCGCAGACGGTCGCTGAGCATGACCTCACCCAGCTCGGACAGGGCGGACAGGCCCTCGGTCAGCAGGCAGAACAAGCTCTCGTCATCGCGCTCCTCAAACGCCAGGCCGCCCTCGTAAAAGTCGAAATACAGGGCCGCCGTGTCCATAACGCGAAACTCCGCCACCTCGTCGCGGGGCGGCACGCCGGGGCGTTGCTCTTCGAAGGGGCTGCCCGGAGCGCCCAGGCTAAAGAGATCCGCCGACCAATCGCCGTAGGCAACCGTAATTTTGCAGGTCACGAGCCCATCGTCGACGCCGATCGCCATAGCAAAGCTCGGCTCGGGTGCCACGGTATCGAGCACGGCGGGCGCGGTAAGGTCGGTATAGTCGCGCAAAATGGGCAGCGCCATACGACAGAACTCCCCCACCTGGTCGGCAGCGATATGGACCGGCGTGCGACAGGGCAGCAAGCGCGATAGGAACGGCGCCGCATGTTGGGCAAACGCCGTGTCGGTACGGCGCGCGCGGCGCGTGTCGACCAGGTAGGCAGCATCGCCCGATGCAAAGCAGTACATATCGGCGGGCAGGCGAAGGTCGTAGCTGCCGCCG
>CAJLAN010000190.1 GCA_905204635.1 uncultured Collinsella sp.
TGCCGACCGCATCGCCAACGCCGTCGCTGCCGAGACCTTCTATGGCGCGCCGGCGATCGTGGTGGACTTTGGCACCGCGACCAATATCGACGTCATCGATGAGGACGGTTATTACATTGGCGGAGCGATCGCGCCGGGCATTCGCATCTCCATGGACGCGCTTGCCGCCCGTGCCGCCAAGCTCGCCAGCGTGCCGCTCGAGGCGCCCGAGCACGCCATCGGCCGCGATACCGAGGAGTGCATCAAGGTCGGCGCCGTAACGGGCGCCGCCGCCATGGCTGAGGGCCTGGTCGCGCGCATGAAGCGCGAGCTGGGCCGCGAGGATGCCACCGTTATCGCCACGGGCGGTCTCGCCAGCATCGTCGCCGATTCGACCGATGCCTTCGACGTGGTCGACGGACAGCTCACCATCAAGGGTATCTGCGAAATCTACCGCCGCATGCAGGAGCTGGGATAGAGCAGGGGCTTAAGTCGAGCACGCCCGATGCCACAGCCCCCGCAAACGTTCGCCAAGCCTATTCCTCAAAATCGAAAAATTTTCAGTTTTGAGGAATAGGCTTTCCGCTACGCCTCGCCGCACAACCACCTCTCCAGGTCCACGATCTGCACTCCGTCGCGATCCGTGGCCTCGTGATGCGTGCGGGCGAGAATCATCTTGGGATACGCATCGCCAATGCTCAGCAGTGGCGAAATCTCGCGTTCAAATGTCTTATCCGAGCTGATGTCGTCGCTCACCTGAATGTAGAGTTTCTCGCTCCGCTTGATTGCTACAAAGTCTATTTCCTTTTTATAGAGCACGCCGACGTATACCTCGTATCCGCGACGCAGCAGCTCGATTGCCACCATGTTCTCGTATACGCGTCCCCAATCCATATCACGTGTACCAAGAAGCGCATATTTAAACGCATGGTCCGCCAGATAGTACTTCTCGCCGCTCTTAAGGTATTTTTTGCCGCGAATGTCGTACCGACGAACTTTATAGAAGGCAAACGCATCGCACAGGTACCCCATGTACGTGCCGACCGTCTTGTTCGTAATCTTTAGCCCATCCGCATTTAATGCATCAGTAATGTTGCGTGCCGACGTAATGTTGGAAACGTTGTCCATCATGTAATCGGCAATGCGCAGCAGCGCCGATTCGTTTCTCACGTTATGCCGCTGCACGATATCTCTCACAATGAGCGTCTTAAAGACGTTGGAGAGATATTGATAGCGCTGCTCCTGCAGTGGATAAGGGTAAGAGCCGGACATACCGCCGGTTCTCGTGTACTCATCGAAGTCGCGGTCGACCTCGCCCTCGTCGCCATAGAGACGATACTCCTCAAACGAGAATGGGAAAACCTCGATCTCGAACGTACGCCCCGTAAAGAGCGTCGACAGATCGCTCGACAGCAAAAAGGCATTCGATCCGGTAATGAATATGTCGTACTGCTCGGATGCGTGGAGGCTGTTGATCGCACGCTCAAAACCGTCGCACATCTGAACTTCATCGATAAGCAGAAAGTTTTGTTTGCCGGACACTCGATGCTCTTTTACATAGGCGAGCAGCGCGTGATACTCGAGCAGGTTCTCGAACTCATCGAGGTTGTAGTTGATATGGATGACATTCGAATTGGACAGATTTGCCTCCACGTAATCGCGGAGGGCCTCGAGCAATTTTGATTTACCGCTACGACGGATGCCCGTGATGACCTTGATGTCCGGCACGCCAATAAGGCTCGTCAACGTGTCCATATATGACGTTCTATTGATGAGTTTCATTGGGGCCTCCTCGCGGTCTTTTATCGCTATTCCTCAAAATTGAAAAATTTTCAGTTTTGAGGAATAGGCTCTATAGCGAATATACCTCGCGAAAGACCGAGCTGCCTTAATCCTATTCCTCAAAAACGAAAATTTTTCAGTTTTGAGGAATAGGGCGCTGGCAACCCATTCCCCAGATAGGCGAAACCCTCCCCGGCACAGGCCGAGGAGGGTCTTGTTGTCATGTCTATCTTTGGGCGCGAACGCCCCGCGTTACAGTCCGCGAATGCGCACGGCCTCGGGCGGAAACTCTTGCTCGCCGGCATCGGTCTTGATGGTCGCACGACCCCAGATGTCCAGGCCCGCAAACACACCGACCGCAAGCGGCAAACCGTTGGGCGACACCGCCGCAACTTGGCGGCCCAGCAGCGGCACCATGTCGAAGTACTCGCCCAGCACGGGAGCCAGCGGCCCTGCGGCGCCCTGCGGCGTGTTGGCAACAACCGCCCAGGCGTCCACGCGGGCCAGCATGGCGGCGGCCAGCGTCTCGACCAGCGCTTCGTCAGCCACGTCCACACCAAGCTCGCCCAGCGCCGAACGCTCAATATCCACCGTCACGGCACCGAACATGCCCGCAGCACCGGCACCGCCGTTCACGGCAACACGCGCGAGCGACGTCTCAAACGCAGGCGCACCGCACACGATATCGCTCGGCCACTGGATACCCACCTTACCGGCAAGGCCCAACCCCGGCGTCGAAGCCGTGCCCACGAGCGCGTCCATCATGCCCATCGCAGCCACAAACGGCAGGCCGTGGAAGGCATGCATGTTCACATCCGGACGCACGACCAGCGAAAACGTCAGCGAGGCATCGCCCGCGCTCCATGCGCACCAGCCCGCGGACGCACCCTCGCGGCCCGCGTCACGCGCGGCGTCAAGCTCGGTACCGGCGGCAACAGCATTCATCTCGATCATCTACATACGCCCCAATTCGCCCACGATATGGCCCACGCGGTCCTCGGGCTCCTTGACCTCGACACCGTTGTAGCGGAAGAACCGCGCCGGGTCGTGCATCAGGTCCTCGAGCGGCACCAGCACAAAGTCGCGTTCGCCGATCAGCGGATGCGGCAGGCGCAGCTTTTTGCCGCCGTGGGTCTCGCCGTCCATCCACAGCAGGTCCAGGTCGATGGTGCGCGGACCGTTGGCCTTGGCCTTTTTGGAGCGGTCGCGCCCCAGCTCAGCCTCGATCTTCATGAGCTCGTCGAGCAGCACCAACGGCGCCAGCTCGGTCTTAATCTCGATGACAGCGTTGGCAAACGCGTCCTGGCGCGTCGCGTAGGCCGGCTCGCTCTCGTAAATCTTGGAGGAGTTGGACACGCAGGTGAGTGGAATCTCGGCGATCATCTCGCGTGCGGCGCGGATGTTGTCGCAGCGATGCCCCAGGTTGGAGCCCACGGCCACAAACGCGCGGCGCGGCTGCGGCTTGGCAACCGCCCAGTAGCCGTTCAGGAACTGCGCAAAACCCGCGGCGTCGTGCACGCGCACGATGTTGGCACCGGCCTGGATGGCGCCCAGGCACACGCCAAACGTAGCGGCATCGCGCTCGGCGGCCTCGGTCACGCCCGAGACGGCGCCCACAAAGCGCTTGCGCGACACGGCGCACATGAGCGGATAGCCCAGTGAAGCCATCTTGGCAGTCTCGCGCTGGATGACGATGTCCTCGTTAGCCGACTTACCAAAGCCCGGGCCAGGATCGATGCAGATGCGGTCGCGCGACACGCCGGCATGGATGAGCGTGCGGGCCTGGTCAGACAGAAAGCCCATGACGCGGCGCATGATGGGCGCCGAATCGGGCAGGGTGAAGCGGCGGAGCTGCGAGGTGGGCACGTAGGCTTCCTCGCGGCGGGCGCTGCGGCGCATCATGGCGGCCAGGTGGTCATTGGACTCCGATGCGACCTCGGTGGCTGCGGGCGCGGCCTCGGGCGCGGGCGCGACGGTCTCGGCGGCAGCAACCTGCTCGGCGGCCGGCGTCTCCTGCCCCAGCTCGGTTGCGGGCTCGGACGTGGGCTCCGGTTCGCCAAACGGCAACGAGGGCTGCACCACGCCGCCCGGAAGCTTGGCCTCAACCTTGGGCTCACCCAGCAGCTTGCCGCGACGGCGGCGAGCCGGCT
>CAJLAN010000191.1 GCA_905204635.1 uncultured Collinsella sp.
GCTCATGGAGGAGCGCGGCTACGATGCGCTCACCGTGAACGATCTGTGCGAGCGGGCCGATACGTCCCGTGGCACCTTCTACAACCACTTCCGCGACAAGGACGGGCTGCTCGCCGTGCTGGAGGACGAGGTCATGGCCGACCTCGATGCCCTGCAGGAGCGCATGCAGTCCATTACCCTGGCGGACATGCTGGCCTTCCGCGCGACGGGCCGCCCGCTGCCGTTCCTCGTGGAGCTGTTCGACTACCTGCGCGAGCAGAGCGATTTTTTGCACGCGGTGCTCGGCCCCGGGGGCGATGTGCGCTTCGGGCCGCGGCTGCGCGAGGCGGTCTGCGAGAACCTGGTGCAGAACATCTTGCACGAAAAATACCGCACGAATCCTACAGCGTTCGTCGACTACTATGTGGCCTTCTACGCGTCGGCCTATTTGGGCATCATCACGCGCTGGATCGAGCGGGGAACTCTTGAAACATCCGAAGATATGGCGCGCATTGCCATGCGACTTTTCTTCATCAAACCAGGCGAATCCATCGAATTGTAATGGACGGTGAACTACTTCTATGACTGAAACGAAACAACCAGAAACCAACATCCTTCATATCGGCATCGATGTTGGCTCCACCACGGTGAAGCTTGCGGTGCTCAACGATGCGAACGAGATCCTGTGGGCCGTGTATCGCCGTCATCATGCCGATGTGCGCGCAACGGTGCTCGAGGTGCTGAAGGAAGCGGCTGCACAATATCCTACGCAGGACTTCACGGTGGCGATCACCGGTTCTGGCGGGTTGCTGCTTTCCCAGTGGCTCGGCATCGAGTTCGTGCAGGAGGTCATCGCCAGCAAAACCGCTGTCGAAACTTTCATCCCGAAAACCGACGTGGCCATCGAGCTGGGCGGCGAGGACGCGAAGATCATCTACTTCGACAACGGCATCGAGCAGCGCATGAACGGCACCTGCGCCGGCGGCACGGGCGCGTTCATCGACCAGATGGCCACTCTGCTGCACACAGACGCCAGCGGCCTTAACGAGCTCGCGGCAAACGCCACCACCATCTATCCCATCGCTAGCCGCTGCGGCGTTTTTGCCAAGACCGACGTCCAGCCGCTGCTCAACGAGGGCGCCCGCCCCGAGGACGTGGCCGCCTCCATCTTCCAGGCTGTCGTGACCCAGACCATCTCGGGCCTGGCGTGCGGCCGTCCCATCCGCGGCAACGTCGCCTTCCTGGGCGGCCCGCTGCAGTATCTCTCCGAGCTGCGCCACCGCTTCTACCTCACGCTCAACCTGGACGAGGAGCACCGTATCGTGCCCCAAAACGCTCACCTGTTTGTGGCGAGCGGCGCCGCCATGGCGCATGAGTCCAACAAGCTCAGCACGTTTCCGCAGCTCATCGAGGCCATCGATGCCCTGGGTGACACGCAGGGTGCCGAGGTCGAGCGCCTGGATCCGCTCTTTGCCACCGACGAGGACTTTGCCGAGTTCAAAACCCGCCACGACCAGGAAGTCGTCCCCAAGGGCAAGCTCGAAGGCTACACCGGCCGCGTGTTCATCGGTATCGACGCCGGTTCCACCACCATGAAAGCCGCGCTCGTGGGTGAGGACGGCCAGCTGCTGCACACCTGGTACGGCAACAACAACGGCGACATCCTAGGCACGGCCAAGGTCATCATGGCCGATTTCTACAACCACATCCCCGCGGGCTGCACCATCGGCCACGTGACCACCACAGGCTACGGCGAGGCACTGCTCATCGAGGCCCTCAAGGCCGACTCCGGCGAGATCGAGACTGTCGCGCACCTGCGCGGCGCCAAGGCGTTCCTGCCCGGCGTCGAGTTCATTCTGGACATCGGCGGCCAGGACATGAAGTGCCTGCGCGTCAAGGACGGCGTCATTGAACACATCATGCTCAACGAGGCCTGCTCGTCGGGCTGCGGCAGCTTTATCGAGAGCTTCGCCGTCTCTATGAACATGGACGTGCGCGCGTTCGCCGATGCCGCCATCCATGCCAAGGCCCCGGTCGACCTGGGCAGTCGCTGCACGGTCTTTATGAACTCGCGCGTCAAGCAGGCGCAAAAGGAAGGCGCCACGGTGGGCGACATCGCGGCCGGCCTGTCCTATTCCGTCATCAAGAATGCCCTGTTCAAGGTCATTAAGCTGCGCGACCCCAAGGAGATCGGCAGCCAGGTGATCGTCCAGGGCGGCACCTTTATGTCCGATGCCACGCTGCGCGCATTTGAGCAGCTCACCGGCGTTCATGCCGTGCGTCCCGACATCGCCGGCTGCATGGGCGCCTATGGTGCGGCCCTGCTCGCCCGCGATCGCGCCGGCGCCGACGGCACCTCGGCCATCCTCTCGGCCGAGGACATCGCGCACCTTACCGTGACGCAAAAGCATGTCCGCTGCGGCCGTTGCTCCAACAACTGCCAGCTTACCGTCAACGACTTTGGCGGCGGTAGGCGCTTCATTACCGGCAACCGCTGCGAGAAGGGCGCCGGCCACAAAAAGCAGAAGACCGAGGCCCCCAATCTCTTCAAAAAGAAAAACGAGCTGCTCTTTAACCGCGAGGTCCTGAGTCCCGACGAAGCCCCGCGCGGCACCGTCGGCATCCCGCGCGCGCTCAACATGTACGAGAACTACCCCTTCTGGCATGCGTTCTTTACGCGCCTGGGCTTTAGCGTGCAGCTGTCCGACCAGTCGAGCAAAAAGACCTACCAGGCGGGCATCGAGTCCATGCCGTCCGAGAGCGTGTGCTATCCGGCAAAGATGAGCCACGGCCACGTGATGAACCTTATCGACCGCGATGTCGACTTCATCTGGATGCCGTGCGTGCGCTGGGAGCGCAAGGAGGATCCGACCGCCGGTAACTGCTACAACTGCCCCATCGTCATGAGCTACCCCACGGCGCTGGCGCTCAACATCGACGAGATCCGCGAGCAGAACATCGAGTTCCTGTACCCGTTTGTGCCCTATCACGACAAGACCGAGCTCAAGCGCCGCCTGTACCAGGTGCTCGCCGTCGACCGTGTGGCCGATGCCGAGGCTGGTCGCGGCCGCGTGCGTGGTCCCAAGATCACGCGCTCCGAGGTCGATGCTGCCGTCAACGCCGCCTTCGAGGCCGACGCGCGCTTCCACGAGGAGATCCAGACCATGGGTGAGGAGGCTCTTAAGTGGGTCGAGGACCACGGCGGCCACGGCATCGTACTCGCCGGCCGTCCCTACCATAACGACCCCGAGATCAACCATGCTCTGCCCGAGCTTATCTCGAGCTTTGGCTTTGCGGTCTTTACCGAGGATTCGCTCGCGCATCTGGTGAAGCCCGAGCGTCCGATTCGCGTCGTCGACCAGTGGATGTACCACAGCCGCCTGTACGCCGTCGCCCGTTTTGTGACGATGCGCAACGACCTGGACCTGATCCAGCTCAACTCTTTCGGCTGCGGTCTCGATGCCCTGACTACCGACCAGGTGCAGGAGATTCTGGAAGCCAGCGGCAAGATCTACACCGTGCTCAAGATCGACGAGGTGTCCAACCTGGGCGCCGCGCGCATTCGCATCCGCTCGCTCATGGCCGCGCTTAAGGACCAGGAGGCCGAGCGCCTGGCCGAGGCCACGGCCGCGGGCGAGGCCTACGAGCAGGGCGATGCAGCGCCGGTGGCTCCCTCCAAGGATTCTCCCGCGTTCGCGAGCCGCAAGTACACGTTCGAGGCGCAGCGTGAAAGCGCCTCGACCGCGTGGCCCAAGGTGCCCTTTACCGAGCAGATGCGCGAGGAGGGCTACACCATCTTGTGCCCGCAGATGGCGCCGATCCACTTTGACCTGGTCAAAGAGGTGTTCCGTGGTGCTGGCTACAACTTGGAGCTGCTGCCCTCGACCGATCACGACGCCGTCGAGGCGGGCCTGCGCTACGTGAACA
>CAJLAN010000192.1 GCA_905204635.1 uncultured Collinsella sp.
TCGCGTCCGCACTGCGTTTCGACGTGACGGCCCTTGTCGATGAACCGTTCGACGAAATACTCGTCCAAATCGCCGCCCTGCAGCGCATCGTGGTTCATGTAGAAGCCACGCAGCTCATCGTCGTTGTGCACGAGCGTGATGCCGCGGCCGCCACCGCCGGCACGCGCCTTAATAAGCACGGGGCAGCCAATGCGTTCGGCCTCGGCCGTCGCCTCCTCGGGACTTTTGAGCAGATCGCAACCCGGCACGATGGGCACGCCCGCCGCAGCAGCCGTTCGACGTGCGGCGTCCTTGTCGCCCATGCTGTCGATCACCTCGGCCGAAGGACCGACAAACGTCAGGCCATACTTGTCGCAGTCGCGCACAAAGCTCGCCTTCTCGGAAAAGAAGCCATAGCCGGGATGAATTGCCTTAGCCCCCGACTTTACGGCACAGGTGAGCACGGCATCGTCGTTGAGGTAGCTCTCGGCAAGACGCGGGCCACCAATGCAATACGCCTCGTCGGCAAGTTGCACGTGCAACGCGTCCGCATCGGCCGTGGAATAAACGGCGACGGTCTTGATGCCCATATCGCGGCACGCGCGGATAACACGGACCGCGACTTCGCCGCGGTTGGCGATGAGCACTTTGTCGAACATGAAGCCTTCCTTAACTTTCGTGCATGAGTGCAAAAGACATATCGGCGCGGCAGCAAACCTCACCGTTAACACTCGCAGTACCTGTCGCAAAGCGGAACGGCCCGCGCGCACGCGTGATGGAGCACACCAGATCCACCGTGTCGCCCGGGCGCACCGGACGCTTAAAGCGCACCTTGTCCAGACTCGTGTAGAACGGCGTCGCGCCGCGCGCCTCCTCATCGCCCATCAGCAGCACGCAGCAGTTCTGGGCGAGCATCTCGCACTGAATCACGCCGGGGACCACCGGGTTTCCCGGAAAATGCCCCTGCAAAAAGTACTCGTCGCCCGTAATCGTGATCTTGCCGTGGGCCTCGTCGCCCACCAGCTCGGCTTCGTCGAGCAAAAGCATCGGCTCGCGATGCGGCAACAGCTTCTTGAGCTCTTCTTTGTTCATGGATATCACCTATCCGATCCTCATGAGGCAGCTGCCAAACTCCACGAGGTCGCCGTCGGCCACGCAGATCTCGAGCACCTCGCCGTCTGCCTCGGCCGTCACCTCGTTGAGAACCTTCATGGCCTCGATGATGCAGAGGGTCTCGCCGGCCTTGACCTTGGAGCCCACGTGCACAAACGGCTCGTCGCCCGGCGCCGGGGCAGCATAGAAAACGCCGACCATGGGAGCGGTCACCTCGGTGCCCTTAGGCTCCGACACGGCGGCAGGTGTCTGCGCGGCGGGTTCCGGTGCGGTGGCAGGCATGGCGACAGGAGCCACCGCCGGTGCAGTCACGGCACCCGGCATAGGCATGGGCACGGCAACCGGCTGCGCGGCACTCGCGCGCTCGAGCTCGACCGCGGTGCCATCGGGCTCCTCAACACGCACGCGCGTGAGGCCGCGGTCCTCCATCACATCGGCTATCTCGGCAAGTCTTTTGGAATCCATGCTCTAGCTCCTCGTATATCTACGCAGCGCGATGGCGGCATTGTGTCCGCCAAAGCCCAGGTTGGTCGAAAGCGCCCAGGTAAGGTCGGCGCGAACCGCACGATTGGGCGTGTAGTCAAGATCGCAGGCGGGATCGGGCGTGTGGTAGTTAATGGTCGGCGGCACCACGCCCTGCTCGAGCGCCATGGCACAGGCCATGACCTCGATGGCACCCGTAGCACCGATCATGTGGCCGGTCATCGACTTGGTCGACGAGACGTGCGCGGCGCGCGCCGCATCCTCGCCAAGCGCACGCTTAATGCCCGCCGTCTCGGACGAATCGTTGAGCTTGGTCGAGGTGCCGTGAGCGTTGATGTAGAGGCCCTCGGAAGGCTTAACGTCGCCCTCGGCCACCGCCAGCGATATCGCACGGGCAATGCCTGCCGCGTCCGGGTCGGGACTCGTGATGTGGTAGGCATCATCGGTGTTGCCGTAACCCACGACCTCGGCATAAATGTGCGCCCCGCGAGCCAGCGCGTGTTCCATGCTCTCGAGCACCAGCACGCAGGCGCCCTCGCCCATCACAAAGCCGTCGCGGTCTGCATCGAACGGACGGCATGCCGTCGACGGGTCAGGATTAGTGGTGAGAGCACGGCAGGACGTAAAGCCCGCAACGGCATCGGGGATGATTGCGGCCTCGGCGCCGCCAGCCAGGATTGCATCGGCATAGCCATGCTTGATGGCGCGGAACGCCTCGCCCACGGCATGGGCCGAGGTCGCGCAGGCGGTCACCACGGGCAGGGTCGGGCCCTTTGCCTTGTGGCGGATCGCGATATTGCCCGAAGCCATATTGGGGATCATCATCGCGATCATATAAGGCGATGCGCGGCGGGGCCCACGGTCGGCAATCGTGTGGACGTTGTCGACGAGTGTCTGCATGCCGCCCACGCCCGAACCCACGTAGACACCCAGGCGATCGCGATCGACCGCGCCCTCAACATCGAGGCCCGCATCGTGCATGGCCTCGTCCGACGCCGCCATCGCAAACTGAACACAGGGGTCGAGATGCTTGGCGTCATGCTTGCCAAAGTACTCGTTGCCGTCAAACCCCTTGACCTCGGCCGCCACCTTGACGGCAAATGCATCGGTATCGAAGTGCGTGATCGGACCGATGCCGCACGTTCCGGCACACATGGCCGCCCAGGTGGCAAGCGCGGTGTTGCCGATCGGCGACACGGCACCGATACCGGTGATTGCAACTCTCTGTTCCATCATGGTCTCCTCATCCAAGCCGCTTACCCGACTTGCTTTCTACATCGCCATTCCGCCGTCGACGCGTATGACTTCGCCCGTAATGTAGGCAGCCGCATCGCTCGCTAAAAAGCGCACCACACCGGCCACCTCCTCGGGCTGCGCCATACGCTTAAGGGGAATCTGGTCCTCGGTTGCCGCACGCACCTTCTCCGAGAGCTTTGCCGTCATATCCGTCTCGACAAACCCGGGGGCGACCGCGTTCACTCGTACACCGCGGGGCGCAAGCTCGCGCGCTACCGCCTTGGTCAGGCCAATCACTCCCGCCTTGGAGGCAGCGTAGTTGGCCTGCCCGGCATTGCCCATCAGGCCCACAACCGAGCTCATGTTGATGACGCAACCACCGCGCTGGCGCATAAAGGTCTTGGTGAGCGCGCGCGTCGTATTAAACGTTCCTTTAAGATTGACATCGAGCACGCGATCGAAGATATCGTCGCCCATGCGCATGAGCAGACCGTCGCGGGTGATGCCGGCATTGTTGACGAGCGCCCAAATGGAGCCAAAGTCGTTGAGGACCGTCTCCATACATGCGTTGACGGCAGCGGGGTCGGCCACATCGCATTGATACGCGCGAGCTGTGGCACCAGCGGCCTCGCAGGCTTCGCACGTCTCGCGCGCCGCATCGACGCCACCGGCATAGACGACGGCGATATCGTAGCCGTCCTCCGCCAGACCGACAGCGCAGGCGCGGCCGATACCCCGCGAGCCGCCCGTGACCAGTGCCACGCGACGTGAGTCGTTGCGCTCGAGCGCGCCGTTGTTCAAGTTGCCCATGTCATTCCTTTCGGGTTACAGCCCTGTGGACTATGCGAGCTCGTCGGCAATAGCTGCGACCTGCTCGGCCGTTTCGCACGAATACACGCGAACATCGCTCAGCGTACGCTTGACCAGGCCCGACAGCGTTTTGCCAGGGCCGACCTCAATAAACGTGTCGATGCCCTGATCCTGCAGAGTATGCAGCGTGTCGACCCAGCGCACGGCATGGCTCACCTGGTTGGCCAAGACATCCGATGCTGCTCGCGGATCCGCCGGATAGGGCGCCGCTGTCATATTTGC
>CAJLAN010000193.1 GCA_905204635.1 uncultured Collinsella sp.
GCAAAGCCGAGCCGCTAAATTTGTATCAGCCCTCAGAACATGTTTGAGAACTGTGCCTGAAGTACGTATTTGCAGGTCCCGAATCGGTGTTGCCTCCCGGCGCATTCCGCAGGGGGAGCGATATTTTGCAGCACGAAGTGCGTAGCAAAATATCGCTCATGCCCGAGGACGCGCCGGGAGGCAACACCGATTCGGGACCGGACATATAGATCTACCTGCTCATTTACAAATTCGTAAACTTTTTTCAAAAAAGTGCTTGCACAGTTCTCGAATCATAGGTTATTATCTTCCTCGTTGAACGCGCGGGTCCAACAAAACGAACCGCGAATCAACAACATAGCATGTCGGAGTGGCGGAATTGGCAGACGCGCTAGCTTGAGGTGCTAGTGACCGCTTTTTGGTCATGCGGGTTCAAGTCCCGCCTCCGACACCATCGCATTTGAGAAGCCTCTTCGGAGGCTTTTTTGTTACCGATAGACGGTGAGGTCCACGATGGAAACGCTTGAGCGCAACGAGTGGGCAGACGTTGCCCAACTGGTCGAGATCACGAGCGATGCTGTCATCATCTGTGAGCTCGACGGAACCATTCTGCATGTGAATAATCGTTTGCTCGACCTGATGTGCGAGGAACGCGCTGACGTCATCGGCGGTGATGTCAAAGACGTTCTGTACTCGTCTGCCTTTGAGCGCGCGACCGAACATCGTCTGCCGTTTGAGACCGATGGCTCCGAGAGCGAGCTGATGCTCAAGCTGAGCGACGGATCTTTTATTCCCGTCTTGGTTCGCGCGGGTTCCGTTACGCCTCCGCGTATCTTTGGACGTCGTGCACCGCGTGTCCTGGTGGCGCTTCACAGCATCGAAGAGCAGTATTCCCACGATCGTCAGCTCAAACGTGCGCTATCGGAGCTTAGGGTGGCGAATAAACGCCTTTCGGGTACCCTTTCGGTCATTATGAGTACCGTGGGCTCCGATGAGCTCCCCAGCTTGCTCGATACCGTTTTGAATCAGCTCGTTGGAACGCTCGATGCCTCCGGTGCGGCTATCTATTTTTCCGAGAGCGGCGGCTTTAAGCTCCGCGGTGTTTCTAGGGAGCTTGAGGATAGCTATCTGCCCGAGTTTATGCCGTACGGCGCGGGCATTCCGACCTACGTGCTTCGCGAGTCGCGTGCCTGTCGCCTGTCGATTCAGCAGGACCTTGAGGGCGACCGGGTTGCTTCGGGTATGTTCATGGATTTGGACAATCGTTCCAAGCACTTGCTGCGCGTGCAGGATATGCCCCCGTATCGCAGCGAGATCTGTCTTCCCGTGTTTTACGGCACGCAGGTCCTTGGCGTGTTGGAAGTTGGCTGGAAACGCCCCCAGGCGCCACTTGCCTATGACGTGAACGTGCTCGAGGTCATCTGCGATTACCTGTCTATTCAGCTGGTCGGCATGGCGTCGAGCTTACGTTCGCGCCGCACGGCGGAGCTCGGCCGCTCGCTCAATTTGCTGCGCGACGAACTGTTTACCTATCTTGATGATCCCGTTGTCGCCTCGCGAGCGGTGTCGACGGAAATCTGCACGGTGCTCAATTGTCATTTCTGCCCCGTGGAATATGATGCGGGCCTCGAAACCTATGTCATCGATTTTGAGGGTGGCAGTCGTGTGGCGCTGCCGGACGATCCGGAGTCACTCTTCTTTTCTGTCACGGCGCCAGCAGCGCGCCTGGGGGCAGCCCCCGACGGGTTTGAGACTTCGGTGTTGGGCGGGACGAGCGCTGACGACCTCAAGCACGTGCGCCTTACACGTGTGGACGAATCCACGTCTATGGGTGCATGGTTGAGGGCCCACGGCCTACCGT
Source organism: uncultured Collinsella sp. (assembly GCA_905204635.1). Classification (GTDB taxonomy): domain Bacteria; phylum Actinomycetota; class Coriobacteriia; order Coriobacteriales; family Coriobacteriaceae; genus Collinsella. The sequence goes on from CAJLAN010000193.1 coordinate 1,841, forward strand.
GTCAGGGACTTTATGTCGACTCCGGCATCGAAGCGGGGCGCTACCACTCGGAAGCGGATGGCAAACGAAGCAACGATGCGATCGTTCCCGCTGATATCGCCAAGGGGCCGACGAGGCGCGCTTTGCTACTCCGCGATGGCAGCCAAGAACCAATTGACGACCTTGAATACGACTACCTGGTGCATCTGGCGCATGACTTTGAGCTGATCTATGAGGGCGAATCTCAAAAGCGCGAAGAGCGTCATATCGCTCAGACGCTTCAGATTGGCATGAGAAATTCGCTTGGTGACGTTCCGGGCATTGCAACCGATTCGGTATACCTATCGGCAACGAATTCTGCGTTGGTCGGCGGTGACTTCTATACGCTTGTCCGACTTCCCGACGATTGCGCCGTTATGATTTTGGGCGATGTATCCGGCAAGGGAATCGAGGCGGCGTCGATGTCGGCGCTCGTCAAGACGGCGCTGACGGCCTATGCCTGGGAGGGTGCGGGGCCTGCCCGTATGGCACGCTCGCTCAATAGCATGCTCATGGGCTTTTCGAGGGTCGAGACGTTTGTGACGGCGTTTATCGCCAAGATCGATCTTAAGGCGGGCCGCGCTACCTATTGCTCGGCGGGACATCCTCCCACTATGGTCATTAGGCCGTCGTCGACGCCGCTTGGTGGCGGTGAAGCCCGAGGCGGAGAAGTGGAGCTCCTTGGGTGCCAATCGGGCGTGATAGGTGCCTTTGAGAGCATGGTCTACGAGACGGGCGTGTTTACGTTCGCTCCTGGTGACATGCTATTTATGTATACCGATGGAACAATCGAAGCACGTGATCGCTCGGGTGCTTTTTTTGGCGAGCAGCGCCTTCGCGACCTTTTGCTCTCTGTCTCGGGTGAGGGCGTATCGGGAATCTGCGGCAAGGTCTTGGGCGAGCTTGACCGCTTTACCGAGTCGGCGCTGAACGATGACATCGCGCTGGTTTCCCTTGAGTTTTTACGGGGTCGATCGTAGGTCACGACGCCTGACGGGCGAAATCTGCGCGGTTGCAGATACGTGTGCATCGAGCGAGCTCTTTTGGGGAACCATGGTCGTATGAATGAATGGAATGACATAGCGGTTTTGACGCCACCGGGCGATATCGACATCGCCTCGGTGCCCGCACTGCGCCGACGGTTGGATAATTTGATCGACCGGGGCGTGCGTCGTGTTGTCATCAATTGCCAGACCGTGGGCTTTATCGACTCGACGGGCTTGGCGTTTTTGCTTACGCGCGCTCGTGAGCTCATGAGGCGAGAAGGCCTGCTTTCGCTCGTCAATGCATCAGGTGAAGTTGTTCGCTTTTTGGAGATTGCTCGTCTTGTCGATATCCTTCATGTCGCGGGGCCGGCACGGGAGTCTATTCCCGCCATTCCGGTGGGGGAGCTGCCTCGCTGGAGTAAGAGCGTCGAGGTCCGTCAGGGTATCGAGAATCTTCCATACTACCGACATCGCATCGCCGAACTCCTTGAATCGCTTCCGTTGCGCCGTGATGAGCGCTATGACGTCGCATTGGCGTTGGGGGAGGCATTGGGTAACGCATATGACCATGCGGGCGGTGTTGGCTGCATCCTGACGGTTCAGGCCTATGGGGACCGCGTTGTGCTCGAGGTGCTTGATCGGGGCGCTGGCTATTCTATCGATGGGGCGAGCGAACCGGTGGCATCTGAGGAACGCGGACGCGGTATCAAGCTTATGCGCATGCTCGTCGATAATGTGGAAGTTGCCCGCCGTACGGATGGCGCCGGCACGCGCGTTCGGATGGTGAAGCTGTTTGGCTCAGCATTGGAATCGTGTGCATAGTGCCTTGACTTGGCGTTATTTACCTGCATGAACTTTCTTTGGGCAACTTTTTTGAAAAAAGTACTTGCGTCTTTAGGACAACTCGCGTAAATTAATAACCCGCAAGCGGACATGGCTCAGTTGGTAGAGCACAACCTTGCCAAGGTTGGGGTCGCGGGTTCGAGCCCCGTTGTCCGCTCCATTCGGGCGTTTAGCTCAGGGGGAGAGCGCTTCCCTGACACGGAAGAGGTCAGA
>CAJLAN010000194.1 GCA_905204635.1 uncultured Collinsella sp.
CTGCACCGCCGGCGACGAGCGCGACGGCCACAACGCCGGCAACCATCAGGTTGCGGCGCTTGGGCGACATCTTACGATGACGAACCTCGGCCTCGCGTGCCGAGGGAACGGACGGCAGGGGAATATCGCCCATGGCGATGGTCTCGTCCACGGCAGGCGCAGAGCCCAAGCCGGGAAGCTCGCGGGTCAGCGAATCTTCGGCCGGCAAGCTGTCGAGCAAGACGGTTTCCTCGCCCGTGTCGGATTCGGGCTGGTCGTCGGCCTCGCATTCGGTGTCTTCGTGATCTGCCTCATCCTCGGCAGGATCAACGTCGTCTGCATCCTGATCATCGGACTGCGCCTCGGCTTCTGGCTCATCCTGCGCATCAACGCCCGAATCGTCAAACGCAATCTCATCGAGTGAAATTCGGTCTAAGCTCTCCAAGGCCTCAGCGCAAGCTTCTGCATCTTGGGCCGCATCCTCTTGGCCCATCGTCTCATCATTCATACATCCCCCAAGCTCAATATCGGGACAACAATGTACCCAAAATTGGGGTCACATAGAGCTGTCAGGCGGTTGGAAATCTGATTTTATCTGTGAGAGAGGTTTTGCATATGTGCGTGAATGCGCGCAACAACAAAAAGCCCCGGAAAGCGGGCGAATCGCTTTCCGGGGCTGCGCATGACGCGCGATTGCGGCATCGGCTAAGTTTGCCTACATCCAAATGTGGACGGAATAAACATGTTACTCGGCGTGAGCGTAATCAACCTTGGCGCGGCGAGCGGTAGCCTTCTCCCAATCGCTGGTGCCCTCAAAGACATCCTGCTTGTAGGGATTGCGGCCGAGCTTCTTGGCACGGTAGGCGATGTAGATGATCGCGGCGACGTTGGCGACCAGTGCGGCGATCGAGACCGCGGTAGCGGCGCCGGGGTCGAGCGTGGAGTGGGTCACAAAGATGGACTCCTCCTGGAAGTAGGGGAATACCTGGGCAAACATGCACCAAATGGCCAGCGTAAAGGCGCGGTTCTGGATCCAGCCGCCCTTGTTCCAGATAAAGGCAGCGACGGTGGGCGCCAACAGCAGCGCAAAGCCGCAGAACCAGGAGTGGGTGGGCAGGCAGTTGTAGGTGTAGCAGAAGTTCCAGATATCGTAGGCGATGATGTAGACCCAGGTCATGTCGGGCCACAGCATGTCGGTCTGATCCTCGGAGGCGTAGACGCTCCACCAACCGGTCATGCAGAAGATGTTGATAATACCGGCGATGCCGTTGAACACGTTGTTCCAGCCGGCCAGCTGCGTAGCACCTTCGGAGGTGACCCAGGTGGACTCGCCCAGGACAAAGAAGTGATAGGCGCTCTCGAAGTCGGATACGACGGCAATCATGATGTTGATGGCGACGATCACAAACGGCCATGCGCGGAACCAATGTGCCTTGCCGATCTTGCCCCACTGGTACTTAATGGCAATGAAGCCCCAGCAGCCGGCCAGCGCCGCGTATACCTTGGCGTAGTGGAACCAGCTGTTCTGGTACACATGGGTGGGGTTGGTGAGCGCCCACTCGGCACCCTGCGAGACGCCGATGGCGATGGCGACGCAGTAGATGGTCATGGCCAGCGGAGCCACGCCAAAGATGATTGCCGCGCCCAGCTTGGTGCGGCGGCCGACCTCGTTGAGCGCGATCAGGCCGATAAAGACCATGGCCCAGCCGGCCCAGTGGATAAGGGTATCGCTACCCCAAACATCGAACAGCATGCTGCTCTCCTTTCACACGCCCGCGGCCCCTCTTCTGATCGCGGGCAGTTTGGCCAAATGTCGTCAGTTCTGGGGCTTGCGCTCCGGATACTTGGCGGTATAGCCCTCGATGTGGAGTGTCGAGGCGATGATTTCCTTGACCGTCTCGTCGGGCACATCGGGGTGCGTGCGGATATACATCAAAAGACCCATGATGAGGGTGTAGAACGTCTCGTAGACATGGTCGATGCGTAGCTCATGATGGGCGACAAAATCCACTACGGTGGTGTCGCAGATATACTGCGCCACGCGCTGGACCACGTTGTGCAAAAAGCCGCCGTAGAGCGCGCCGCTGCTCGAGGTAAGCGTGCTCGGCAGCTCGTGGCCGCTGGCGACCAGGCGCTTAAAGAGCGGGGCGACGGTGTCGAGCGCGCCCTCGATATCACCGACGGTGCGGTCGGCGTTCCACTGCTCGAGTTCGGAGATAAAGCCGTCGATCGCCTCGTCCATAACAGCGGTGACGGCGGCGTCCATGTCGGCGAAGTAGTGGTAGAACAATGAACGCGTACAGCCGGCTCGCTTGGTCACGGCCGATACCGATAGGTGGGATACGCCCAGCTCGGAGCTTACGGTGCGCACGGCATCGAGGATCTCGCGACGGCGTTCGTCGCCCGTCAGGCGCTTTGCCGCGCTATCGGATGCGGGGACGGCATCGACTACAGAGGTACCTGCTGTGTTGTTGCCCATGTTTTGCCGCCTTTCATCCTCTTTTGCCTGACCGTTCGCCTAACAGTCTTGAATATTGTTGACGGTTCGTCAATACTATTTTTGACACAATGTCAACAATGGCGGGTGAACGGCATGGGGCATGCCCGGCCTGCAAAAAAGAGGGGCGCTGCGGCCTCGTCGGGCTGCGGCAAGAGAAGGGACAACCATGATTCTCAACGGACCGGGGATTAGCTACACCGAGCCCGACATCGGTTCGGAGTTCGTGCCGCCGCTGCCGGAGCATCCGCGTGAGGCCATCGTCAAGCTGTGCGAGCACTGCACCAACCGCCTGCTGCATCGCGACGAGCTGTTGGGCTACGAGTACTGGTCGTTTGCCGAGGCCGCGACCGACGAGCAGGCCGAAGTGCTCTGCAAGATGAAGATGCGCCGTCCCTATACGCTGCCCGAGATGGCCAAGCTCACCGGCATGCCCGAGACCCAGATCGAGAAGATGCTCGACGACATGAGCTACACGGGTCTGCTCGAGTACAACTGGGAAAACCCCGAGCGCGCCAAGCAATGGGTGCTACCCATGCTGGTGCCGGGTTCTGCCGAGTTCCTCAACATGCGCGTGAGCCAGCTCGAGGAGCACCCGGTCTATGCCAAGTTCTTTGAGCAGGCGTCCAAGGGACCGCTGTCCAAGGCCACGCCGATGGTGCCGCCCGGAGGCGCCGGCATCGGCATGCACGTCATTCCGGTCGAGAAGGCCATCGACGCCGCGAGCACCTCGGTGCCGATCGAGCATATCGAGCACTGGCTCGACAAATACGATGGCAAATATGCCGCTAGCACCTGCAGCTGCCGCGCGAGCCGTCGCGTGATGGGTGAGGGCTGCGCCGACGACCCCGCCGACTGGTGCATTGCCGTGGGCGATATGGCCGACTATGTGGTTGAGACCGACCGCGGCCATTACGTGACGCGCGACGAGGTCTACGACATCCTGCGCCAGGCCGAGGACAACGGCTTTGTGCACCAGATCACCAATATCGACGGAGAGAACAAGATCTTCGCCATCTGCAACTGCAACGTCAACGTGTGCTACGCCCTGCGCACCTCGCAGCTGTTCAACACGCCCAACCTGTCGCGCTCGGCCTATGTCGCCAAGGTCGAGAAGGACAAGTGCGTGGCCTGCGGTCGCTGCGTTGAGGTGTGTCCGGCCGGCGCCGCCAAGCTCGGCCAGAAGCTCTGCACGAAGGACGGCTTCATCGAGTACCCGGGCCAGGAGCTGCCCGACGAGGTGAAGTGGGGCCCGGAGAAGTGGGCCATCGACTACCGCGATAAAAACCGCATCAACTGCTATGATACCGGCACCGCCCCCTGCAAAACCGCCTGCCCCGCCCACATTGCGGTGCAGGGCTACCTGAAAATGGCCGCGCAGGGCCGCTACCGCGATGCACTGGCGCTGATCAAAAAGGAGA
>CAJLAN010000195.1 GCA_905204635.1 uncultured Collinsella sp.
GTGCCCTTGATGATGCAGCCGGCCGAGATTATCGAGTTGCACGCGTGGCTGCCGGTCGCGTAGCGCGAAGGCGGCACGTCGTGGGCCTTGGTCAGGATCGGGCGCTCGGGGTCAAAGAGCTGGTCGGCCACGGTCTGGTCGAGCAGGTCCATGCTGCGGCGATACAGCGACTTCTCGCTAAACACGCCCACGACCTCGCCCTTGTACTCGTAGCTGCACACGTCGATGTTGCCAAAGTCGCCCTGGAGCGCCTCGAGCAGGTCCAGATAGTCGGCGGCCTGGTAGTGGTCGATGATCTCGAGCAGCGTCTCGCGGTTGACGATGCAGCAATCCATAGAGGCGGTGACGCCGTACACGACGCCGGCGCTCACGCCCGTCAGACGGCCGTTCTCGTTGATCTGCAGCTTGGTCTCGTCATCGACGTTGCGCGTGGCCTTGCAGTACACCACGGTCATCTGGGCACCGGAGTTCTCGTGCGCGTCGATGATGGTGTTGAGGTCCATATTAAAGATGATGTTGGTGCCCATCATCACAACATAGGGCTTGTCCGAGCGCTGGAACAGCGTCTTGTTGGAGATGATGTCGCGCAGCAGGAAGCGCATGCCGCCCTTGGTGGTGCCATACGCGTTGCCGGGCACCATGAACAGGCCGCCCTTCTTGCGGTCCAGGCCCCAGTCCTTGCCCGAGCCCACGTGGTCGATCAGCGAGCGGTAGTTGCCCGGCATGACGACACCGACGGTCTTGATGCCGGCATTCATCATGTTAGACAGCGGGAAGTCGATCAGGCGGTAGCGACCCAAAAACGGAACGGACGCGATGGGACGGTCCTTGAGCAGCACGCTGCCGTAGGTCGAAGAGTAGTTAGCGGTGATATAACCGATGGCCTTGCGATTGATCATCGGATCATTCCCCCTTCCCGATAACGACGTCATTTCCAACGACGGCCGTATCCTTGGTGGTATCGACAGAGCCGAGCTTCACGCCCTCTTCGACCGTGGAGTTCTCGCCCAAAATAGCGCGGCAGATGTGCGCTCCGCTCTTAACGTGCGCACCCGGCAGCAGCACGGAGTCCTCGACCACGGCGCGCTCCTCGATGATGACATCGGTCGAAAGGATCGAGTGGCGAGCGGTACCGTAGATCTTGCAGCCGTTGGAGACCAGGCAGTCGTCCAGGCGACCATCCGGGCCAATGTAGTGCGGCGGGCGCGTGGTGATGTTGGACATGATGGGGAAGTGCTTGTCGAACAGATCGAACTCGGGGTTGTTGCCCAGCAGGTCCATCGAGGTCTCGTGGAAGCTGGCGATGGTGCCGACATCCTTCCAAAAGCCGTGGAACTCGTAGCTGTACAGGCGCTTGCCCTCGCCGAGCAGCTTGGGGATGATGTCCTTGCCAAAGTCATGGCTCGAACGCTGGTCCAGTGCGTCCTCCTCGAGCGCCTCGATCAGCACGTCGGCCGAGAAGATGTAGATGCCCATGGACGCGAGATTCGAATCGGGCTTATCGGGCTTCTCGGTGAACTTGGTGATGCGGCCGTCCTCGGGGTCGGTGGTCAGGATGCCAAAGCGGCTGGCCTCCTCCCACGGCACGGGCATAACGCTCACCGTGAGGTCGGCGTTGTTCTCAATGTGCGTCTTGAGCATCTTGCGGTAGTCCATGCGATACAGATGATCGCCCGAAAGAATCAGGACGTACTTGGGGTCGTTGGCCTTGATGTAGTCGAGGTTCTGCGTAATGGCGTCGGCCGTGCCCGCATACCAGGCGCCGCCGGTCTGCGTCTCGTACGGCGGCAGGATCGACACGCCGCCGTCGCGGCTGTCCAGATCCCACGCCTCGCCGGAGCCCACATAGGCATGCAGCAGGTAGGGGCGATACTGCGTCAGAACGCCCACCGTGTCGATGCCCGAGTTGGAGCAGTTGGAGAGCGAAAAGTCGATAATGCGGAACTTGCCACCAAAGCTAACCGCCGGCTTAGCGATCTTTTGGGTGAGTGCCCCCAATCGGCTGCCCTGTCCTCCTGCGAGGAGCATCGCAATGCATTCTTTCTTACTCATCGATTTCTCCTTCTGTCATCGATGTTTCTAACCCATTAGCGACGGGCGCGGCGCAACGTCACGCCCGTCGAGTAATGCCGTGCTGGCATAGGGGAGCTCGCGCGCCTTTACGCGTGCCAGATCTCGTCGCGGTACTCTCGAATGGTGCGGTCGCTCGAGAACCAGCCCGAGGAGGCGGTGTTGAGCAGCGCCTTGCGGTTCCAGGTCTCCTGGTCGCCGTAGCTGTTCGTCAGCTTCTCCCAGGCGTCGACGTAGCTGCGGAAATCGGCCATGACCAGGTCGGGGTCGTTGTTGTTCATGAGCTCGTTGTAGATGCTCTCGAAGTTGCCCGAAAGACCCGCAAAGGTGTTGTCCTTGAGCTCGTCCATCACGCGGCCCAGACGCTCGCGGTCGCCGTTGAGGGTATCCCATGCAAAGTAGCTGTTGGATGCCCAGAGCTGCTCGACCTCGGGAGCGGTCAGGCCAAAGATGGCCTCGTTCTCGCGGCCGGCTAGGTCGGCGATCTCGATGTTGGCGCCGTCGAGGGTGCCCAGCGTAATGGCGCCGTTCATCATGAGCTTCATGTTGGACGTGCCCGAGGCCTCCTTACCGGCCGTGGAAATCTGCTCCGAGATCTCGGCGGCAGGGTAGATGAGCTGGGCGTTGCTCACGCGGAAGTTGGGGATAAAGCAGACCTTCATGACCTCGTTGACGCGCGGGTCGTTGTTGATGACCTCAGCCACCGAGTTGATCAGGCGGATGGTCTCCTTGGCAAAGGTGTAGCTCGAGGCAGCCTTGCCGCTAAAGATGAAGGTCGTCGGCGTCACGTGGAAGTTGGGATCGGCGATGCGACGGTTGTAGATGTCCATCACCTTCATGATGTTCATGAGCTGGCGCTTGTAGGCGTGGAAGCGCTTCACCTGAACGTCGAAGACGGTGTTGGGGTCGATGACCAGACCGGTCTCGGCCTTAACGTAGGCGGCCAGACGCTCCTTATTGGCGCGCTTGGAGGCGCCCACGGCCTTGAGGAACTCGGTGTCGTTCTGGAAACCTTTAAGCTTCTCCAGCTCAAAGGCGTCCTTGAGCCAGCCGTCGCCAATGGCCTCGGTCACGAGCTTGGCGTAGGTGGGGTTGGCCTCGGCAAAGAAGCGACGGTGCGAGATGCCGTTGGTCTTGTTGTTGAACTTCTCGGGCGTCAGGGCATAGAAGTCCTTGAGCACGATGTTCTTGATGATGTCGGAGTGGATCTTGGCCACGCCGTTGACGCTATGGCTGCAGATCACGGACAGGTTGGCCATGCGAATCTCGCCGTCCCACAGAATGGCGGTCTGGCGCAGACGCTCCTGCCAGCCCTCCTGCGTGGTGTCGAACGACTCGTGCCAACGACGGCTGATCTCGTCGATGATCTGGTACACGCGGGGGAGGAGCTTGGAGAACGTGCCGATGGGCCACTTCTCCAGAGCCTCGGGCAGGATGGTGTGGTTGGTGTAGCTCACGACCTGCGTCACGATGTTCCAGGCGTCGTCCCACTCGAGCTTCTTCTCGTCGATGAGGATACGCATGAGCTCGGGGCCGCACATGGCGGGGTGGGTGTCGTTGGTATGGATGGCCACAAACTGCGGCAGCAGCTCCCAGTTCGGCCTGGAAACTTTTGCGTGTATAAAACCCTCCATCGTGGCAGACCAGGCTTCCATCTGTATGGATCATATCATTGCCTGTATCCCGGATTGCCCGTTCAGAGACCGGTGAAACATCTTTGTTGTGATTTAAAAGTTTTTCGACACGTTCTATAATGTCCTCTCTTTTTAAATACAAATGTCCTTCGCCTTCTGCTTCTGACATAATATGCAGAATAGCAGCC
>CAJLAN010000196.1 GCA_905204635.1 uncultured Collinsella sp.
GAACCTCGTAGGCGCCCCACTGGCTCAGATCGTTCATCAGCATGGAGATCAGACGGGTGTCGCCCTCGGACAAGTAGTACAGCATGCGCTCCAGGTTGGAGCTAATAAGGATGTCCATCGACGGCGAGATGGTCGTGAAGAACGGACGGTTGCGGTCGTAGACGCCGGTGGTCAGGAAGTCAGCGAGCACGTTGTTCTTGTCGCTCGCGACGATGAGCTTGGCGACGGGCAGACCCATGCACTTGGCATAGTAGCCGGCCAGGATATCGCCAAAGTTGCCGGTCGGTACGCAGAACTCCACGGAGTCGCCGGCCTCGATGGCGCCGGCGCGCAGCAGCTGCGCATAGGCGGCAAAGTAGTAGACGACCTGCGGCACCAGGCGACCGACGTTGATCGAGTTGGCGCTTGAAAGCACCGTGCCGGCGGACTCAAGACGCTCGGCAAGCTCCTTATCGGCAAAGATGCGCTTGACGGCGCTCTGGGCATCATCGAAGTTGCCGCGGATGCCGCAGACGGCGACGTTGTCGCCCTCTTGCGTGGACATCTGCAGGTTCTGGACGCGGCTGACTTTGCCTTCGGGATAAAAGACGGTAATACCCGTGCCCGGAGCGTTGGCAAAACCGGCGAGTGCGGCCTTGCCGGTGTCGCCCGACGTGGCGGTGACGATCATGATGCGCTCGGCGCCGCCGTCCTTGGCGGAAGTGCGGGCCATCAGGCGGGGGAGCATCTGCAGGGCGACGTCCTTAAAGGCACTCGTGGGGCCGCCAAAGAGCTCCATCACATAGGTCTGAGGGGCGTCAGCGCCCGGCGCAGCGTCGAGTTTAACGAGCGGCGTAACCTCTTCACTCGCGAACGTGCCGCGGTATGCCTCGTCGACACACGCCGAAATTTCTTCGGCCGTGTAATCATTCAGTAACATTCCCAACACATCTTGAGCGATTTCAAAGTACGATTTATCTGCAAGCGAGCTGATATCGACCTGCTGGGTGCCGAGCTCGTCCGAGACAAACAAACCCCCGTCGGGAGCGATGCCGGTACGGATTGCCACCTTACTTGAGCACGATAAAGTGCGTCCTCGTGTACTATGATAAGTTCCCATATAACACTGCTCCTCGGATGCCTTGGTCCCAATCGGTGAAACCATGGTATCAGAGCGTGCAAAATAGGTTCGCAGAGGCTTTTTAGAAAGGTAACCTCCAGCCCATGATTAAGATTGCCAAGTTTGGCGGCTCGTCGGTCGCCGACGCCGAACACTTCAAGAAGATCAAGGCCATCGTCGATGCCGATTCGGCTCGCCGTTTTGTGGTGGTTTCCGCCTGCGGTCGCCGTTTTAAGGGTGACACCAAGGTGACCGACCTGCTCTATCTGGTTAACGCGCACGTTAAGTACCACGTGTCGTGTGAGGAGCTGCTTGAGGACATTGGCCAGCGCTATTTTGATATCGCTGACGAGCTGGAGCTCACCTATCCCATCCGTGAGGAGTTCGCGGCCTTTGCCGAGCGCGCCCGCTCGGGCGGCTACTCCACCGAGGAGCTTGTGAGCCGTGGCGAGTACTTTACCGCCCGCCTGATGGCCGAGTACCTGGGCTTACCGTTCCTGGACGCCGCGACGGTTGTGGCGTTCCATCACGACGGTACGCTCAGCATGAATCGTACCTCCGAGTTGGTGCAGGAGTACGGTCAGCAGGGCGGCTTTGTTATGCCCGGTTTCTACGGCGCGACGCGTGAGGGCCAGATCAAGCTGCTCGATCGTGGTGGCGGCGATATCTCGGGCTCGATCTTGGCTAAGTGCCTGGGCGCCGATCTGTATGAGAACTGGACCGACGTCTCGGGCTTCTATTCTGCCGATCCGCGTATTGTTCCCGAGGCTCAGCCCATCGCCCGCGTTACCTACGAGGAGCTGCGCGAGCTTTCGTACATGGGCGCGAGTGTCCTGCACGAGGAGGCCGTGTTCCCCGTGCGCGAGGCCGGCATTCCGCTGGTCATCAAGAACACCAATGCGCCACAGGACCCCGGCACCATCATTAGCGAGACGGCTGACGAGGGCGAGGCAGAGCCCATCATTACCGGCGTGACCGGCAAGCGCGGTTTTGTCGCCATCAACGTGGCCCGCGACCGCACCAAGCCCCGCGTTGGCTTTATGCGCCGTGCGCTTTCGGTCTTCGAGCGCTATGACGTTTCCGTCGAGCATATGCCCACCGGCGTCGACCGCTTTGGCGCCGTGGTGCAGGAGCAGGATGTGCACGATTCGCTGTACTCGCTTGTGGGCGACATCCAGCAGGAGGTCGAGCCGCTCGAGATCGAGGTCGTTGAGGGTCTGGCGCTTATCGCTACCGTCGGTCGTAACCTGCGCGGCCGCGCAGGTATCTCGGGCCATCTGTTTGGCATGCTCGGCCAGGCCGGCGTGAGCGTGCGCATGATTTCGCAGAGCTGTGACGAGATCAATATCATTATTGGTGTCGAGGAGAAGGACTTCGACCTGGCGATTCAGACCATTTACCGTGCCTTCTCCGACGAAAACGGCATTGTGAAGGTCTCCGATCTGGAGGCTCCTGCGCCGGTCGATCCCGCTCTGGCCGCGCTCAAAAAGTAGCGACTGTTCGGTAGATTTTTGGGTCATGTCTCAAAAATCTACGGCGGGGCGTTTCGTTTCGGTTTCGTTTCGACGGGGCGGATTTCATGCCCGCCCTGTTCTTGTATAAACTGGCAACAATAATCGGCCTGCTCGGCGTGCGGGCAAAAGCCACAACCTTTAAAGGGGGAAGCATGAAACAGTACACGGTTGCTATTTTGGGCGCGACGGGAGCCGTGGGCACCCAGATGCTCGAGTGCCTCAACGAGCAGGAGTTCCCGGTCGGCAAGCTCAAGCTGTTGGCAAGCGCACGCTCCGCGGGCAAGACCGTTGAGTTCCGCGGCGAGCAAATCGTGATCGAAGAGGCTTGTCCCGAGGCCTTTGAGGGCTGTGACATCGTGCTTGGCGCCGCCGGCGACGACATCGCGAAGGAGCTGCTGCCCGAGGCCGTTAAGCGCGGCGCCGTCGTGGTCGACAACAGCCATGCCTTCCGCATGGATCCCGAGGTGCCGCTGGTCGTGCCCGAGATCAATGCCGACGACATCAAATGGCATCACGGCCTTATCGCCAATCCCAACTGCGCGACCATCATCGGCCTGGTTCCCACGTGGCCGCTGCATCAGCTCGCCGGCGTGAAGCGCATGATCGTCTCGACGTACCAGGCGGCTTCGGGTGCTGGCGCTCCCGGTATGGCCGAGCTCGAGGCTCAGCTGGCCGCCCTGGGCCGTGGCGAGGAGATTCCCGAGCCGCGCGCGTTTGCCGCTCAGCTGGCGAGCAACCTGATTCCGCAGATTGGCGGCGTCAAGGAGGAGGGCTTTACCTCCGAGGAGATGAAGCTACAAAACGAGGGCCGCAAGATTATGCATCTGCCCGAGCTGCGCGTGAACTGCACCTGCGTGCGCGTGCCCGTGCTGCGTTCGCACTCCGAGAGCATCACGCTCGAGTTCGAGCGTGACATTACGGTTGACGAGGCCCGTGCTGCGCTGCCTGCCGCTCCCGGCGTCAAGCTCGTTGACGACATGGGCGCCGAGGATGCGCACGACCGCTTCCCCATGCCGATGGACACCTCCGACCAGGACCTGATTTGGGTCGGTCGCGTACGCCGCGACATCTCGAACCCCGAGGCCGCGCGTGGCATCACCTTCTGGTGCTGCGGCGACCAAATCCGTAAGGGCGCGGCAACCAACGCCGTCCAGATCGCTAAGCTGCTCTGCGAGTAGTGTGACCTGTCCGGCGGGGGCCGGGCTTAGTTTTCAGAACGTCCTCGACCATGTGTGGCGCTCCTATTTGGCCAGGGGGTTTTTA
>CAJLAN010000197.1 GCA_905204635.1 uncultured Collinsella sp.
CTGGCTGGCAGCACTGCGCCTCGATTTTGCGGCGGCCTTTGCCTACCATCCGCTGTTTTGGGTGGTGCCGATTGCGTTTGTGCTCGCGTTCGTGCGCGAGGAGGTGACGTCGAGCAAGCTAAAGCGCGGCATCGACATTGCGGTTGTTGTTCTGTGCGTGCTGGTCGTTGCCGTATGGATCGTGCGCCTTATCAACCCGGCAGACGCGGGCCTGCTCTTTGGCGGCCATGCGCCCGCCGGAGTCCCCACCGATATCATTCACCTCGAAACCCCACGCTGGCTCGCCATCCTTCGCTTTTACTTGTCGTGACGGAGGACGCGCTAGAAAAGCGGTCGACACATAAGCGGGGGCGAACGTTGAGATAACGTTCGCCCCCGCTTTGCTATAGCCAGGTTGTTATAGGTGGGCGTGACGGCTACTCGCCGTGCTTCTCATCGTGGCGAGCGGCGGCACGGGCATCGTGAATGCCCTTGATGGCGGCATGGCGGGCGGTGCGGGCGTCGTGCACGGCGTCGCGGGCCTCGGCGGCAGTTGCCTTGGCAGAGCGCAGCTTGGCTGCCAGGTCGGGATTGGTCTCGGCAACCGCGGCGATCGTGGGGCCGTCGAGCTCTTCTTGCGTGGGCTCGGCCAAAAAGTCGATGGCATACTGAGCGGCTACCATGGAGCCCTTGGCGAGCACGCTCTCGTCGATCTTATAGAAGCAGGAGTGCTGGGCATAGGTGGCGCCGATCTGGGGGTTGCGCGTGCCAACAAAGGCGAGCACGCCCGGTACGCGGCGCAGATACTCCGAGAAGTCCTCGCCCGAAAGCGTGCCGCGGTAATGGCCCTCGCCCGCGGGACCCAGGCACTTGAGCGCAGCTTGGCGGCAGCGCTCGCTCGAGGCGGCATCGTTTTCGACCTTGTAGTTGGCGATGGTGTAGTCGGTGAGCTCGGCCTCGGCGCCCAGAGCAGCCGCGGTGTGCTCCACGATGCGGCGCATAAGCTCGGGCATCTCCTCATGCGTCTTGTCGCCATAGGTGCGCACCGTGCCGGCGAGGTACGCCGTGCCGGCGATAACGTTGCGCGCGGTGCCGCCATGCAGCTCGCCGACGGTGATGACGGCAGGTTCGTAGGGGCTAATCTCGCGCGAGACGATGGTCTGCAGGGCGTTGACGATTTCGGCGGCAACCATAACGGCGTCGTGGCCGCGCTGGGGCATGGCGCCATGGCACGAGGTGCCGCGGACGTCGATGCGGAACCAGTCGGTGTTTGCCATGCGTGGGCCGGGCTCGCAGCTTACGGTGCCGGCGTCGACCTCGCTCCAGATGTGCGCAGCGTAGGCGCCGTCGACGCCGTCGAGCACACCCGTGCCGATCATGAGTTTGGCGCCCTGGCCGTTTTCCTCGCTGGGCTGGAAAACGATGCGAATCTCGCCGTGGATGTCATCGGTCATGTGGCGCAGAATCTGCAGCGTGCCGAGCATCATGGCGATATGGCAGTCGTGACCGCAGGCGTGCATGCAGCCCTCGTTGACGCTGGCGAACTCCTCGCCGGTCTGCTCGGTGACAGGCAGGGCGTCGATATCGGCGCGCAGCAGGATACGGCGGCGCGGCGTGCCGTCCTCGCGGTAGGCATCCGGCGCGGTACCGCGAAGCGTCGCCACCAGGCCCGTCTTGAGCGGACGCTCGTAGGGGATATTCATGGCGTCGAGCTGGTTGGCGATGTCGGAAGTCGTGCGCTCCTCGGCAAGGCTCAGCTCCGGGTGCTTATGGAAGTGCCGGCGCTGCTTGATGATGTAGGGTTCAAACTCGGCGGCGATATCCTGGATGGCCGCGGTGACGTCGTCTGCCGCGCGAACCTCGGTTGCCGCCATAATCTGCTGTGCCTTGGTCTTCGTCATGGTCGATTTGCTCCTTGTTGGCTCGATCGCAAAATCGTACAGGCTCTCTCCAGTATGCCACCTGCCGCTAGAGCTGGTAAAGTTGCCGTTTGCCGCTTGGGGTTTTGTAACAAGAGTGGGGGAGTACACTCGGGGGTGTTGAATTTCCTGCCAGAGATGGGGATGCCCATGCAGCATATCGATCGGATTATCCGCTCCAAGAACGTTTTTACCGCCCAAGACGGCATCGATGCCGCCCGCGAGCTGGCGATTGCCATTGCAGGCGATCGCATCGTCGCAGTCGGCGCGCCCGGTGACGTGATTGCCGCCGCACCTGCTGCCACGCCGGTAGTCGACTACGGCGAGCAATTCATCTGCCCCGGTTTCCATGATGCGCACCTGCACTTCTTCCATACCTCGGTCGGTTCCTCGCCGTACATGCTCATGGATATGGGCACGTCAGAGGCGGCACTGGTGCAGCATGCGCTCAAGTTTTCCCAAGGCTTGCCCGATGACGCCTGGGTCGTGACCCAGGGCTGGCGCGATTACCGCTGGGATCCGCCCGAGCACCCTACCAAGGCTTCCCTCGACGCCGCCTTCCCCGATCGCCCCTGTGTTATGTATTCGGGCGATGGGCATACCCTGTGGCTCAACAGCCGCGCACTCGAAGCCCTTGGCGTGACACGCGACAGTGAGCCTCCGGCGGGTGGCAGTTACGACAAAGACTCAAACGGTGAGCTTACGGGTATTGCCCACGAGGCTGCGGCCATGCAGCTGCTGCCGCGCTGTCTTGAGTGGCTGGGCGAGGACCGCATCGCGAGCGCTTACGCCGACCAGATGAAGCGTATGGCCGAGCAGGGCATCACCTCGATCTGCGATATGTCGCTCATGCCCATGCCGGGCTGTGACTTTATTCGCGACGATGTTTACGACAAGCTGCAGGCCGCCGGCAAGCTGGGCATCCGCGCCCATCTGTTTCCCACGCTGCTGGATGACCAATCGCGCTTGGAAGAACTCCAGACCCGCTACGCGAACAATGCGCTGCTCTCGGCGCCAGGCTTTAAACAGTTCTTCGACGGCGTGTCGAGCGAGCATACCGCATACCTCACTGAGCCCTATACCAACCCGCGCTTCCCGGGCGACCAGGGTCGTCTGACGGTTCCTGTCGAGCGCATGCGCAAGTTGGTTCTAGCGGCAGCCGAGCGTGGCCACACCGTGCGCATCCACGTTATCGGCGACGGTGCCATCCATGCCGCACTCGATATCTTTGAGGAGGCGGCAGAGCTCTACGGTCTGCCCCCGCACGGCCATAATACGCTTGAGCATTTGGAGAATCTGCTGCCCGAGGACATCGATCGTCTGCGCAAGCTCAACGTCATTGCCTCGAGCCAGCCTTGCCACATCACGCTCGACCCGGGTGGCCCGGAGCGCGACCTGGGCCTGGAGCGCAGCCGCATCATGTGGCCGTTTGCGACCTATAAGCAGCGCGGCATCCGCCAAGCTTTCGGCACCGATAGCCCCATCACGGCCGTTACCAGCATGAACGTGCTCTACACGGCCATCACGCGCCAAGACCCCCGCAGCCACTGGCCCGAGGGCGGCTGGCTCCCCAGCGAGCGCATCGACGCGGCTACAGCTCTGCGCAGCTACACCCTGGGCAGCGCCTACGCAGCAGGTGACGAGCAAAACCTCGGCAGCCTGGAGCCCGGCAAATACGCCGACCTGGTAGTCCTGGACCAAAACCCGCTCACTGTCGATCCACAAGAGCTCCAGGCTACCAAGGTTCAGGCCACCTACCTGGCAGGTAACTTGATTTACGAGCGCTAGCCTCATACCCCACTCATAAGGGGCACGTTTCAGCAACGTGCCCCTTTCTTATTCGCACCATCTGCATCGCCATTTTGCTGCACTGACTTTTCTGAATACCAGGCTCGAATTAGTTAACCTAGCTCCCGGGGCGGACCGGAGGGCATGAAGTTTGTCGCGAGTTC
>CAJLAN010000198.1 GCA_905204635.1 uncultured Collinsella sp.
AAAACGTCCTCGACCAATGAAACGCCCCCGTTCTGCTCCTTCGGAGCTACGAACGGGGGCGTTTCTGGTCTGCGGATTGTTTTCAGGGGTTAGCCCGTACGGCCTTCGGGCGAGTGCGTACGCTACTCAGCCATCTGAGCCTGGACGGCGGTGATGGCCACGACACCCACGATGTCGTCGGCAGAGCAGCCGCGCGAAAGGTCGTTGACCGGCTTGGCGATGCCCTGCAGGATGGGGCCGTAGGCGTCAGCACCGGCGAAGCGCTGGACCAGCTTGTAGCCGATGTTGCCGGCCTCGAGGTCGGGGAACACGAGCACGTTGGCCTTACCGGCAACGGAGGAGCCGGGAGCCTTGAGCTGGGCGACGGTGGGGACGATGGCGGCGTCGAGCTGCAGGTCGCCGTCGATGGCGAGCTCGGGAGCCTTCTCCTTGCAGAACTTCACGGCCTCCTGGACCTTCTTGGCGACCTCGCCGCCGGCGGAGCCCATGGTGGAGTAGGAGAGCATGGCCACGTGCGGCTCAACGTTGCCCATGAAGGTGGACCAAGAGTGAGCGGAGGCGATGGCGATCTCGGAGAGCTCGTCGGAGGACGGGTTGATGTTGAGGCCGCAGTCGGCGAAGATCAGCGTGCCGTCGGTGCCGAACTGCGGGGTGTCGGTGCACATCACGAAGAAGGCCGAGACCAGCTTGGTGCCCGGGGCGGTCTTGAGGATCTGAAGCGCAGGGCGCAGGGTATCGGCGGTGGAGTGGCAGGCGCCAGAGACTAGGCCGTCGGCGTAGCCCATCTTGACCATCATGGTGCCAAAGTAGGTGGCGTCCATCACCTGGGCGCGAGCCTGCTCGATGGTAACGCCCTTCTTGGCGCGGAGCTCGGCAAACTTCTGCGCGTACTCCTCGTGCTTCTCGGCATTGCGCGGGTCGATGACGGTAGCGCCGGGAACGTTGATCTCGTCGGGGTTGCCCAGGATGACGATCTTTGCCAGGCCCTCCTCGATGATCTTGGTGGCCGCGACGATGGTGCGCGGATCTTCGCCCTCGGGCAGGACGATCGTCTTAAGGTCGGCCTTGGCAGCAGACTTCATACGGTTAAGGAAATCGCTCATGTTACTCCTTACAAGCGTTTCGCTAAGCTCCAGGCGCCCGGCTGTTCACGAATAAACCCGCTGCTAGCGGGTTT
The DNA here is from genome assembly GCA_905204635.1 of uncultured Collinsella sp. Taxonomy (GTDB): domain Bacteria; phylum Actinomycetota; class Coriobacteriia; order Coriobacteriales; family Coriobacteriaceae; genus Collinsella. The sequence continues at coordinate 1,178 of CAJLAN010000198.1, forward strand.
ACCTTTCAATTATGTACGCCGCGGTGCTTGAGCTTTCCTTGTGTGGCAAGCTCATTATAGGACGCATTAGCGCTATAATCGCTCTGATAAATATGTCTCGAAGAATGTTCGAGAAAAGCCCAGCTAACGAGCCCGTGGCTTTTGACAAGGAGTATCGATGCAGATTACCTCAGGCCTGCCTGAAGGCTTTAACGCCGGCGCGTACGACATGATTGTCGTCGGCGCTGGATATGCCGGTGCCGTTTGTGCCCGCCGTCTTGCCGAGACCATCGGCTATCGTGTTGCCGTTTTGGAGCGCCGTAGCCACATTGCGGGCAATGCCTATGACTGCACTGACGAGGCCGGAATCTTGATCCACGAGTACGGTCCGCATATCTATCACACCTTTAACGAGCGCGTTCACAATTTCCTGTCGCGCTTTACCAAGTGGACGGATTATCAGCACAAGGTGCTCGCCAACATCAACGGTACCCTTATGCCCGTGCCCTTCAACCATGCGAGTCTCAAGCTCGCCTTTGGTGACGAGCGCGGCGAGGAGCTGTATCAGAAGCTCGTGGAGACCTTTGGCAAGGATGTCAAGGTGCCCATTATGGAGCTGCGTAAGAAGAACGACCCCGACTTGGCCGAGGTCGCCGATTACGTCTACGAGAACGTCTTTTTGCATTACACCATGAAGCAGTGGGGCCAGACGCCCGATCAGATCGATCCCTCGATCACCGGCCGCGTTCCCGTCTTTGTGGGCGATGATGACCGCTACTTCCCGCAAGCTCCCTTCCAGGGCATGCCGCAGGAGGGCTACACGGCGCTCTTTGAGCACATGCTCGACCACGACCTGATCGACGTGTTCTGCGACGTGGACGCCCGCGATCTCTTTGAGATCGACGAGACCACCGTCAAGATCGACGGCAAGGTCTACGGCGGCGAGATTGTCTATACCGGCCCGCTCGACGAGCTGTTCAACCTCGACTTGGGTGCGTTGCCGTACCGCACGCTCGATATGAAGTTCGAGACGCTCGATATGGACCAGTTCCAGCCCGTGGGCACCGTCAACTACACCACGAGCGAGGATTACACGCGCATCACCGAGTTCAAGAACATGACCGGTCAGGTCCTGCCCGGCAAGACCACCATCATGAAGGAGTACTCCAAGGCCTATACGCCCGACTCGGGCGAGACGCCGTACTACGCCATTCTTGAGCCCGAGAACCGTGAGCTCTATGAGCGCTATCTTGAGCGCGTCCAGAACCTGACGAACTTCCACCCGGTGGGTCGTCTGGCCGAGTATCGTTACTACGATATGGACGCTGTGACCAATTCCGCCCTCGATCTTTCGGATGAGATTATCGCCTGCCATGCATAAAGTCATAACATTCGGTATTCCCTCGTATAACGCCGCCAAGGACATGGACCATTGCATCACCTCCATCTTGGAGGGGAGCAATTACGCCACCGATATCGAGATTATCGTGGTGGACGACGGCTCCAAGGACGAGACGGCCGCCAAGGCCGACGAGTGGGAGGCCCGTTATCCTGGAATCATCCGCGCGGTGCACCAGGAGAATGGCGGTCACGGTATTGCCGTCCTTTCGGGTCTGCGCGAGGCGCAGGGCACCTACTACAAGGTTGTCGACTCGGACGACTGGCTTGACGGCGCTGCCCTTTCGACCATGCTGTCGATTCTGCGTGGCTTTGAGGAGCGCGACCAGCGCGTTGACCTGTTTATCTCGAACTACGTGTACGAGAAGGTTTACGAGGGAACGCATACCGCTATTGGCTACAAATTTGCCCTGCCGCGCAAAAAGATCTTTTCCTGGGATCAGATCGGTCATTTTCGCCTGGACCAGAACCTACTCATGCACAGCCTGTGCTATCGCACGGATGTGCTGCGCGAGTCCAACCTTCCCATGCCGCCGCACACGTTCTATGTGGACAACATCTACGCCTACGTGCCGCTGCCGCGTTGCAAGACCATGTACTACGCCGACATCGACCTCTACCGCTACTTTATCGGTCGCGAAGGTCAGAGCGTCAACGAGGCAACGATGGTCAAGCGTCTGGACCAGCAGTTCCGTGTTACGCGTATCATGATGGAGTCGTACCACCTGTACAGCGATGTCGAGTCGTCGCGCCTGCGTTCGTACATGATGGGCTATTTCACCATGATGATGGCGATCTGCTCGGTGCTCACCAAGCTTTCTGAGGAAGATTGCGCCGACGAGCGCTTAAAGACGCTGTGGAATGATTTGAAGGCCTACGACGAGCGCATGTATCGTCGTGCCCGCTACGGCGTGGTCGGGTTCTTCACCAATCTACGCGGACGGGCCGGAGACAAAACCACACTCGGCCTATACCGTCTTGCCTCAAAGATCTTCAAATTCAACTAGCTGCCGAGTAATCGCTGCTGATAGGTTGACTGGGCCCCTTGGCCTTTAGTTTGCTACTGCGAACAGTCCTGCTCGCACGGAAAGCACATTAAGTGCTTTCCGGCTCGTGCGGAACTTGTATCAAACTAAAGGCCAAGGGGCTTCTGCTATAAGAATCGATTGTCAGGCTGCCTGAATTTGAAGATCTTAGACGCGCGGTACACAGGGACCTGGGCTGAAAAGGC
>CAJLAN010000199.1 GCA_905204635.1 uncultured Collinsella sp.
ACGCCCGCTCACTAGGACACGACCAATTGCATGCACGATGTCACCTGGGATGCGGCGTCCTCCGAAATCGCGCGCTCGCCTTCGCCCCAGTCCTTCTCGTCGCCCTTGCTGGACTTATAGAAGTGCGGGGTCATCATCACGCCGCCGTTGGCGATGCCGCCCACGGCACGTGCGATCTCAATCGGCGAGACGGACAGCGCCTGTCCAAAGCTCATCGAACCCAGCGTGGCGCCGTCATACTGGTCACGCTCCTTGACGATGCCCAGGCTCTCGCCCGGAAAATCGACACCGGAGCTGTGACCTATGCCCCACTTGTCCACATAGGCGGCAAAGTCATCCGCACCGATCTTGCGCCCCACCAGGACAAAGCCCACGTTGGACGAACGGCGCATCATCTCGCGCACATCCATGGTCATGGCATAGTCGCGCTTGTCGGCATCGGTGACGGTATCGTCGCCCACCTTGATGCTCGCCGGCACCTCAAACGACGTACTCGATCGCACGACGCCCAAGTCGAAGCCGGCGCCCGCCACGAGCGTCTTAAAGACCGAGCCGGGCTCGTAGGCGTCGGTGACCAGGCGCAGATTCATATCCTCGGTCTTGGCATTCTCCAGATCGGTCTGGTCGTAGGTCGGGTACGAGCAGGCTGCCAAAATCTCGCCTGTCGTAGGATCGGTGACCAGCGCCGAGCCGTTCTTGGCCTTAGTCTTCTCAACTGCCTCTGCCAGGGCATCCTCGGCCGCACGCTGGATATTGACGTCGAGCGTCGTCACGATATCAACGCCGTCGACCGCAGCCACCTTTTTATAGGCACCGCCCGCGATATAGCTGCCGTCCCTCGCGCGCTCGCGCACGAGGGTACCATTCGTGCCGGTCAGAAGCTTGTTGTATTGCTTTTCGAGACCCGTCAAGCCGTCGTTGTCTACATTCACTACACCCAGCACCTGCGATGCCAGATTGCCGTATGGATATACGCGCTTCATGGCCTGCTCAAAAAGCACGCCGGGCAGGTTCTTCTTCTCCAGCGCCGCAGCATCGTCTTCGTCCACCTGGCGCTTGATATACACCCAGGTGCCATCGGACTCGACGAGCTTGCGGCAGGTCTTTTTATCGATTCCAGTTGCCTTGACCAGCGCCGACACCGTCTTGTCAACATCCTCGACAAGCTGCGGGTTCACGGCGATGTTGCGACATTCGACCGACGACGCCAGCACGTTACCGTTGCGGTCGTAGATGGTGCCGCGTTTGGCATAGAGGGTCTGTGCAAGCAGGCGGCGCGCATCGGCACGCTCGCGCAGTTTATCGGCTTCGACAATTTGATAGTCGGCAAGGCGAAAGACGCCCAAGCTCAAACCAAGCCCGATGAAGCCCATGATGGCTTTGCGGCGAGGCAGAGGCGTGCCTGTGAGCCATTCGGTCGACGAACTCTTGCGCGACCTGGTGTTATGCATTTGAGGACCACTCGAGCCACGGAGACGCGACGCGGGGTCGTTGCCATAGGACGGCCTCGCGTTGTAAGATGGCCGACCCGTTCCTTGATAACCAGAACGTCCCCGCGATGAGGGACGTCCAGAACCGCGACCCCCGTCGGAGCCGCGGCGATAGTCATTTGTCATACTCAGCTACCGTCTTGTTACTGAGCGGTCGCGGTCGAGCTAGCGCCCGCGGCTGCATCCTGCGAAAAGTCAAGTGTAACGCTCTCGCTGGGCTCCACCATGCCATAAGCGCCCGCAAGGTCGCGAATGCGCGTGTCGGCACCATAGACCGAATGCATGACCTCCAGGTCGGAGCTCTCATCGGTCGCCTTCTCGAGCGTGTTGGTAAGCGCGGCGTTGCTGTTGAGCACCTGGGCCGTAACGCCGGCGAGCGCCACACGGGCGACACCGATCGTCATGAAGATGGCCGCAATGATGCAAAACGTTTTAAGAACGCTCATGAAAACCGGGCTTACCGCCTGGTTTGCCTGACGGCCCGCGCCCGTGTAGACATCAAAGCGCGGCGTGCGCTGCTCGCGGGGAGCAGCGGGAGCCTGCGGTGCCTCACGATAGGCGGGCATGGCGTTCATATCATAGGCGAGTGCTGCGTTTGAAGTGTTGTAGCCCATGATATGCCGCCTCCCATCCCGAGTACGTTGGTAGTGTGTTTAAGCTTCGTTTGTGGTACGAGCGGGAGGTCCAATATCGCGCGGTCGCGTCTACAGACGCTGCGCCACGCGGATCTTGGCTGATCTCGCCCGAGGGTTGCGCGCAACCTCATCGGGTTGGGCAACCAGGGGTTTGCGGGTGATGACCTTGAGTATCGGCACGTTGCCGCACACGCACACCGGAATCTCCGGCGGACACGTGCACCCCTGGCTCATCTCCTTAAAGTGGTTCTTTACGATACGGTCCTCGAGCGAGTGATATGAGATGACGCAGATGCGTCCGCCCGGGTTGAGCCACCTTGTGGCGGCGTCAAGCCCTCGCTCGAGCACATCGAGTTCGTGATTGACCTCGATGCGAATGGCCTGGAAACTCTTCTTGGCTGGATGTCCGCCATGCCGACGAGCGGCAGCGGGGATACCAGCCTTGATGATCTCGACAAACTGACCGGTGGTTTCGATCGGCTCATGCTCGCGGCGGCGCACGATCTCGCGCGCGATCTGCGAGGCAAACTTCTCTTCGCCATAGACGCGTAGAATCCGGGCGAGGTCGTGTTCGTTATAGGTGTTGATGACCTCAGCTGCGTTTAAGGTGTTGTTACCCGGATCCATCCGCATGTCCAATGGGGCGTCCTCGTTGTACGAAAAGCCCCTGCCAGGGATATCGAGTTGCGGCGACGAAACGCCCAAGTCGAACAGGAAGCCATCGACCCCGGGCACCTCGGCCGAGCAAAGCAGCTCGTCCAAGTCGCCGAAGTTGCCCTTCAGCAGCTGGTGCGGGACGCCGGGAACCTCGCGGTCCAGACGGGCGCCAGCGGCCTCGAGGGCCATGTCGTCCTGATCGACGCCGAGCAAAAGGCCGGTCTCCCCCACCTGCGCGGCCATCTTTACCGAATGGCCGGCACCGCCAAGGGTGCAGTCGCAGACGACGGAGCCGCTCTTTAGCTGCAGCGACTCAAGCACTTCGCCGAGCATGACAGGTTCATGCCGATATTCTTGTGTCAAGATCCCACGCTCCATCCGTTACTCGTGCCTTGCCCTTACGAGAAGAAGAGGTCCAGCAGGGCCTCGTCGTCATCGTCCTCATCGGCCGTAGCGCGGTCCCAAACCTCAAGGTGGTCGTAGTTGCCCACAACCGTGACCTCGCGGTCGAGGTTCGCCTGCTTGCGGAGAGACTCAGAAAGACCGATACGACCCGCGCTGTCCACATCCATCGACGTGGTGCGCTTGTTGATCGCCCTCATGAGCTTCTGGTCGTTGATGTCACGCGGGTTAAAACCCTCGTGGCCCTCACGACCCGCGAAGAGTCCTTCGACCCACTTATCGAAGGCCTCGGCAGAGAACACGTACAGAGCATCGACATCCAGGGCTTTAAACACGCGAACGTGCTCTCCAAGCTCCTCGCGAAGGGGTGCAGGCAGGGATAGACGACCTTTTGCATCGAGATTGCGCTCGTATGCACCCGTCATTCCCATGTGCGCCCTCCCCTCGGTTACTCAGATGGCACGTACGCGGGGAACCACCCCGCCTGTCGACGTCATCAATAATATGGGGAACCGCCCCATTTTTCAACCCCTTTCCCCACCCCTCCCCCCACCCCACCCCACCA
>CAJLAN010000200.1 GCA_905204635.1 uncultured Collinsella sp.
GAGCCTCGGGACCCACGACCTTGGTGATTCCCATGCCGGCAAAGTGCTCGGCGAGGGCATCGGTCATGGCTTTGAGCGCCTCGGGATTGCCGAAGAGCGGCGTGATGTCTTTAAAGATGACTCCGGGCTCGGGATAGTCGGGGATGTCGACGATTTGAGATTCGAAGTCGTACATTGCATGACCTTTCAATGGGTTGCCGGATAAGCGGCAGCGGTTATTTGGCCGCGGTGGCGGTGCCGGATTGCGAAGGGGCGACGACCTTGAGCGGCTTTACGAGAGAATCCTCGTGCGAAGCCGGCGCGGCTATCTCTTCGTTTTTGGCCTTGGTTGACTCGGAGCGAGTGATTTCCTCATCGAGTGCATCGATGTCGGCGTCCTCGACCACGGCGTTGAGCGACTCAAAAACGCGGTTCTTGAGCAGCGCGGTGTGCACGCCCTCCGTCAGGTCGTGAAGCTTCTTAAACGCACGCTCGAGCTTGGCGTCGCGCTCGTCATCGGAGGTGTCCATGCCGAGCATGCTCACGAGCACCTGCTCAAACATCGAGGACTCGCGGTTGGCGGAAGACACGTACTGACGCAGGTTGCGCGGCTCGATATGGAAGCGTGACAGCTCGGAGCAGTAGCGGATGATCGGAAAATCGCGGCCATCGACAAGCTCGCGATTCTGCGGACTCTTGATGATGCGAATGAGGTCGTTCTCGGCGAGCGAGCGGATAAACGAAATCTCGACGCCCAGCATATCGGGAATGGTCTCGATAGGATGCAGCTTTTGCTTAGTCTCCTTGGGCTCCGTCTTGAGCGGAACATCGGACAGCAAGCCCACCTCGTAAGCGAGCGTTGACAGGTCCGTGGCGTTTTCCAAGCGCTGCTTAATCACGTTGAGCGGCATATAGCGGGTCTTCTGCAGGTGCAGAATGACCTCCAGGCGATCAACGTCCTCCTTGGAGTACTGACGGTATCCCTTAGGCGTACGATGAGGGGTAATGAGCCCCTCATCCTCTAGAAATCTAATTTTTGAGTTCGAAAGATCGGGGTATGCGCCTCGAAGTAGGTTGACGACTTGGCCGATACTCAGATAGTTGCGTTCGGCCATGCCCTATTCACCGGTTTCGATGCGCTCCGGCGTGCTCTCGTGGTAGATGAGCGTAAACGTACCGATCTGAACGGAAGAACCGTCGTGCAGCGGGGCTGCATTGACGATGGCACCGTCGACCCAGGTGCCATTGAGCGATCCCAAGTCCTCGATGCGAGCGCCGAGGCCCTCGCGAATAATGCGCGCGTGGCTACGCGAAACGGTCATGTCATTGAGGAAGATGCCGTTCGCAGGATCGCGGCCGATGGTGGTCACGTCGTCCTCGAGCTCAAAGGCGGCACCAGTCTGCGGACCCTTGACGATGGACAGAACGGGGGCGGTGATGCGCACGTTGGCCATGAGGTCGGGAACGGTGACGTCGCTTGAAGGCACGCGGAATACGCAGGTGGCGTCAGCAGTCTTATCATTCTGAGGCATATTGTTAACCATGTTGTCCATGACAACCCCTAACTTATCGCGGACGTGCCGCAAATAATGAACCGTACGTAATCATACCCCAACGAATCAGTCTTCGATTTCAGGGTTCAGAAAGTCGATGTCCTCGTCCTCGGGATGCGCGAAAGCCTGTTTAATGGCCACTCCGCCCTTAATGGAGTAGATGACAGCCGTGAGCATGGAGAAGATCACGCCGCCGTACACAAAGAAGATGCCGAGGGGCACCGAGCTTCCGTTGAGGCCCGGGAAGGCCTTAAGGGTTGAAGGTAAAAGGTGCAGGCCGTCAACAACGGGGAACCCGAGCAGCATGAGCGAGAAGCCGGTCATGAGCAGCGCAGTGGCAATCTTTCCGGGAAAGACGACATCGATGGGGCGACGGTGATAATGACGCACGATAAGCGTGCCGATGCCCAGATAGATGTCGCGGCCAATAATGAGCACGCAGACCCAGATGGGCAGCTCTCCGCGGACCACCAGTCCAAGTACGCCGGTGAACAGCAGCGCGCGGTCGCAGATGGGATCCATGACCTTGCCGAGCCATCAAGCCGTCTTGGTCATGTATGCGATCTGACCGTCCATCCAGTCGGTGGAGGCGGCAACGGCGTAGATAACGATGGCGATGACGCGGTTGTTATCCGTCACAAACAGGTACAGAAATACTAGGGTGAGGATCAGGCGCGTAAAGGTGATGAAATTGGAGATCGTAAAGATCTTATTCGACGGGTAATCGGAAGTGCCGATAAGCTCCCTTTTGATCTTCTTTTTGATGCCCACAGGACTCCCCCGCTGGTTAACGACAAAACTTTCGATACTATACCCGTTCCGGCGATGTCTATCCAGCGCAGCCATAGAGAGTCCAGACATGTGGAGGGCACTTTTGGGCGGCGGGGGATTTCGCATTCGTGTACATCTGCCTCCAAACATGTCGAAAAATGTCGATTTTGGAGGGTGATGTACACGTTTTTGTTGCGCGTGTGCATCATCTCATATGTTGCCAACGCTAACGGTGAACCTGAGCACCAGGGCACATTCTTTGTTGGCTGAAACCGGCATAGCAACTAGCGGAAGGCATCATCGAAGGAGTGTGCTGGAAAGCACCCGTCTCCTTAACTGTTAGAAATGCAAGTTAATAATCTATGTGGTCAATATAATACCGTTGAACCCGCGTATCGATACCGCTCAGCCATTCGCCTCGCCCCCGTCGCACGTATCTTCATCCGGTCTGTTACTTTTAATCTAACGATTCTTTGAGGAACGTAGGTGCTTCCAAATGTACTGTCGACTTCTTCTCAAACTGATCCTAAGAGACAGGGCCGCATGGATTTGTACGCTCGTTCTCGCTGCAGCCTTCTCCGTCCCCATTGCGTTCAATTCACCCATCTACGGGCCCTTCTTTATGAAGCAGGGCATGCAGGGCTTTGTCGACGCATTCAATACGCGCGCACCCCAGGCCAGCGGCACAGACCTATCGCCAGAGCAGCAAGCTGACGCGGAGCTTGCAAGATACGCGAACGCCGCCCTTGCCGCCCAAACCGACGCCGCCTTTCTCGATTCTGCCGAGAGCTACTACGCGCTCATGGGCGAAGGCTTCCAATCCGGGTCCATCGTGGGAGACCGAGAGACCAATGACGCAGACCTCGCGTATTGCCGTGCCCTGAGCAGCTCCGGCATCACGGATATCCCGGCCTCCGCAAACGACCTGCCATTCCTTTCCTTCCTGCCTTACGCCATTGCCGCGGCGCCGTCTTTCCTTCCCTTCATCCCCTTCCTTCTCTCGTCGATACTCGTGCTCGGCGCCACAAGGCCTGCGACCCTGGCGGCGAAGGCGCCCGTGCCCAAATTCCGGCGCCTTATCCAGATCGTGTTTTCGATAATCGCCGCGGGGACCGCGATGCTCCTCGCCGGCCTCGCACCCGGGGGCATTTACGCCTTGGCCCTAAACGGCTTCGGGCAAATTGGGTACCCGATCGCCTTCTTCCATGACGGCGCGCTTGCCACCACGACCGCGGGAAACGTCTTCACGACCCTGCTTCTCGCGCTGCTTGCGGGCGGAACCTTGATATCCGTTTGCTCCGTCGTCCTATCGACCGCAACGAGGCGCGTCTTTGCAGGCCCCCTTACCTCAGCGCTGCTTGTCGCGGCCCCGGCATTCCCGTTGCTGTCCGATTCGGCGCTGGAGCATAATCCCATGGTCGGGCCCCTGCCGC
>CAJLAN010000201.1 GCA_905204635.1 uncultured Collinsella sp.
ATTTAGGGCGTCCAAGATTTGGGACGCAGTTCATTTGTGATGGGCGGCCTTCGTTTTGGGTCGATATGACGGTTCGTATTGAACAGTTCTAGCCCTCGGCGATGCTGTCGAGAATGCTGCGCATGATGGATACCAGGATGCTGCCCATAAAGGCCGATCCAAAGCCGGCAATGGAGATACCCGCGCCCAGCAGATTGACCGACAGGTAGCTGGCCAGCTCGAGCATAAAGCTGTTGACTACGAGCTGAAAAATACCAAGCGTGATGATAGTGAGCGGCAGCGAGATGACCGTCAGGAACGGCTTGACGAGCGAGTCGACGATGTTGAGGAACAGTCCCACAAAGGCAAAGCAGACCCAGGCCTCGGCAAAGCCGAAGGGTTGGATACCGGGGACGAGGAACGTGGCGATCGCGATGGCGATCGAGGTGAAGAGCCAGTTAAGCATAAAGCGCATGGCGTGAATCCTTTCTTGCGCCGGGGTTGCTGGCGTCGCGTGAAGCGGCTTGCGGCGGCGACCTGGATGGTTGCGCGGGCGCGCCGCGGTGTTTGGGCGCCCATTGTCTCAAATATTCGTGGAGCTTACGTGCGCATACGGTTTCTAAACGGCGTTCGTCCTGAAAAACGCGCCGCTGGCAGAGAGTCTTGTCGCTTTAGTTTGGTGGTGTGCTACACTGCTACGGGCAAAAGCCACAGGCGTTGCCCTATTGCATAGAACGGGCGAACGATGCCCGATGTCAGTATCAACTTCGATGCCTTTTGGCGGGTTTGGCGGTGATCGATGAATATCGAGAACATGTTTGACAAGCCTGATGTCAAGCAGCTGGTCCACGCATTTAGCCTTTTGGACGACGAGAAGGATATCCAGGCGTTTTTGACCGATATCTGCACGCCGCGCGAGATTTGCGATCTTTCGCAACGCCTGCAGGTCGCGCGTTATCTGGATGAGGGCGAGCCCTATGTTGAGGTTCAGGCCCGCACGGGCGCTTCGTCCACCACGGTGAGCCGTGTTTCCAAGGCGCTCAACGGCGAGTACGGTGGCTATCGCAAGATCCTCATCAAGCTGGAGGATGGCGAGTAGGCCAACGGCAACAAACGAATCAGCTGGAGCCGCCCCTTCGGGGGCGGTTTTTGTGTGTCGAAAATTGATTCCCTGGGGACGGAGGAGAACGGATCATCGAGGGGGTCTGGTGCAAAGTAACCTGACCCCGATGCGCCAAAACATGTTGGTGTGGTGCCATGTTGTCCGTGCGGGCGGGTAGGATAGATGCGTTGAATATTGCGAACAGTTTGAGTGGAGGACCATGCCTGTTCGAATCTATACCACCAATGCCGGCACGGATTTGAGCGATGCCGAGGCGGCGCTGCTGGCCGACCTGGTTGCCCGCCACGGGCGCGCTGTTCTGTTGGCGCCCTCGTTTGCCGAGCTCGACTTGTGCCGTCATGATGCGGCAGAAGCCGGGGTTTCACTGGGTATCGATTACAAGACGCCCACATCGTGGCTCCGCTCGCTGTGGGAGCTTATGGGCGATGGCCGCAGCTTTGTGGATAACCTGCAGCGCCAGATGCTGTTCTCGGACATGGTCACGCGTCTCGACGATGCCGACCTGCAGCCGCTTTCGCGCAGTCAGGGCACAGTGCGCATGCTCGCGCGCATGGCCCGCGACGTGTTGCCGGGCGTTGCGGGGACGGGTGCCGAACGATGCCGTGGCGACAACTGCCAGCCTGAGCCAAAAAGCGATGCCGAGGCTCGTGTGTTCGAGCTTTTGCGCGCCTACGCGGGCGGTTTGGACCGTCGAGATATGGTTGAGCCCTGCGAGGCAGCTGACATTATGACCAGTGTCCTGGCCGATAGCCTGCCGGCGTGCACTCGCGCCGTATGCGTGCGCGGTATCACGTCGTTTACGCACGGTCTGCTCGAGCTGCTGTCTGCCGTGGCGAACAATGGGGGAGAGGTCGTCGTGCTGCTTGCCCGCGAACAGGCGGCGATGCGCGAGGAGCTTGCCGCGGCATTTGATGCCCGCGATGTGTTGTTTGAGATCGCGCCGCTAGGGGAGGATGTCGGCGCGTCTGATGCCGCTTGCGGGACCGCCGCTCAGCCTGCCTTTATTGAGGTCGCTGGCCCCCATGCCCGTGCTCATGCTTATGCGGACGCAATTGATGATCTGGTAAAAACGTGCCGGGGTTCCGAGGTCGACGGCGCCTCTGCCGACCCCGTGCGCGTGCTTGCCGTTTCTGCCCGGGCACCCCAGCTGTTCGGTGAGCTCGCCTCTCGTCTGGCGGCTCGTCATATCGCTGCCGAGACAACTGAGTTCACGGCGTTTTCCCAGTCCATCGCGGGCAGGCAGTTTGCGGCGCTTGCCGGCCTGATCGAGCGCATGAAGGCCGCCGATGAGGGCATGGCGTCAAAGACCGAGTGGTGGCCCGCGCCGGAGCTTACCGACTGGATCTACAGTCCGCGAGCGCCCGCGGCTTCGACAAGAACATGCGCCTGTCGCGCAGCAAGACCGCTGCGGGCGTCAAGAGCCTGCTGCAGAGCGTGCAGGGCCAGGTGAGGGGCGCCCGCAAGGCCGCCAGCGACGATAACTGGTTTAAGAATGTGCCGTGCGTGGTCTCGGACGTGTTCCAGGCGCTGTGGCGTGACAAGCCCGTGACGGCGCTTAAGGCCATGCTTGCCGTTGCCGAGGCGTTGCCCGATCGCGCTCTAGGCGGCCTTGACGGCCAGGCCCGTCGCCAGGCAGAGACGGCTTTGCTGCGCCATGCCATCGACATCCTTATGAACGATGCTCGCGCGCTCGACGTGTCGCAGGCCGCGACCGTGCCGGTTCTCGACGGCGTTCGAACCAAGGTGGACAAGCGCAGTACCGCCTACGATTACGAGACCTATGAGGTCGATCGCACACCACGAGCACAAGTGCGCTTCGCGTCGCTTGCCGATGCGTCGGTTCTTCGCCCTGGCAGCTACGATGCCGTGCTGTTTGCCGATGTCGACCTGGACAGCTATCCGCTTTCGCACGAAGAGGGCCCGCTTGCCACGTTGACGGCCGAGCTGCGCTGCGACGGCGTGTCTTTGGAGCCCGCCGCCCTGCTGCGCGTGCGCTTTGGCCGTGCAATGCAGGCGACGAGCGGTCCGGTCGCGCTCGCCCGCGTGACACACGATCGCCAGGCGCGCGAGTGCTACCCGGCAGCCGTATGGACCGAGCTGCGGGCACATGCCGAGGCCGCTGGCGCTGCCAAGCCCACGTGCGTGGGCGAGGGCGATATCATCGCCGACTTTGATCCCGCGGCAGGTGAAGGCCTCAAGCGCGAGCGCGTGACCTGTGAAGCCCCTCAGCATCTGAGTGCCGAGGCCGTGCCGTATTTGGTCCTGCGCCGTCGCGATGGCGAGGGTGAGGACGCGCCGCTCGTGCCGCGTCTGACGTCCGCCTCGCAGATCGAGGCCTATTCGACCTGCCCGCTATGCTGGTTCGTCTCGTACCGCGTGAAGCCCCAGTCGATCGACGCGGGCTTTGGCAACATGGAAAAGGGCAACTTTGTCCACGACGTGCTGGAGCATCTGCATGCCCGCCTGCCCCAAGAGGGCATGGAGCGCGTGACGCCCGAGAATCTGCCGCGCGCACAGGAGCTGCTGCACCCGCACGAAGCCCCACTTCATGCACTCCGCCAGCAGGCTCTCGCACATGATTTGCGGCA
>CAJLAN010000202.1 GCA_905204635.1 uncultured Collinsella sp.
GGACATCGCGGATGGAAGCCTGGTTGGTGAGCAGCATGACCACGCGGTCGATACCGATGCCAATGCCACCCGCGGGAGGCATACCGTACTCGAGGGCGCGCACGTAGTCCTCGTCATACTCCATGGCCTCATCGTCGCCGCCGGCCTTCTCGGCCATCTGGGCGGCAAAGCGCTCAGCCTGGTCGACCGGGTCGTTGAGCTCGGAGAATGCGTTGGCGTACTCGTGGCCGGCGATGACCAGCTCAAAGCGGTGGGTCAGACGCGGATCGTCCTCAAAACGCTTGGCGAGCGGGCTGACCTCAATGGGGTAATCGCACACGAACGTGGGGTTGACGATGGTGTCCTCGCCCAGCTCATCGTAAATCTCGGCGATAATCTTGCCGGCGGTCCACTCGGGCTTGATCTCCAGACCCTTCTCGCGCGCGGCGGCAGCAAGCTCCTCGACCGGAGTATCGATGGTGACCGGCTTGCCGAGCACGTCGGAAACGATGTCGGTCATGGGACGGCTGGCCCACTCACCAGAAAGGTCGATGGTCTGGCCCTGGTACTCAATAACCTCGGGGTTGCCGATGGCCTTGTTCGCGGCCTTGATGACGCCCTGAGCGAGCGCCTTCATGCCCTCGAGGTCGGAGAAGGCGCGGTAAGCCTCCATCGTGGTGAACTCGGGGTTGTGGGTAAGGTCCATGCCCTCGTTACGGAAGATGCGGCCGATCTCGAACACGCGCTCAAAACCACCGACGATGCAGCGCTTGAGGTGCAGCTCGGTGGCAATACGCAGGTAGCACTCCTGATCGAGCGCGTTGAAGTGAGTGATGAACGGCTTGGCAGTAGCGCCGCCCTGGATGGTCTGCAGGATGGGGGTCTCGACCTCCATGTAGCCGTCGGACTCCATAAAGCGACGGAAGGTGGAGAGAATCTGCGAACGCTTACGGAAGGTCTCGCGAACGTCGTCGTTGGCGATCAGGTCGACGTAGCGCTGGCGATAGCGGGTCTCCTTGTCGGAAAGACCGTGGAACTTCTCGGGCAGTGGACGAACGGCCTTGGAAAGCAGGGTCGCGCTCGTAGGGGCAACGGAAAGCTGACCGCGCTGGGTGCGCACGACCACGCCGGTCACGCCCAGGATGTCGCCCAGGTCGAGGGCCTTGAGCGTATTCCAGGCAGCCTCGTCCATGTCGTTGATGCGGCAGAACAGTTGAATCTCGGCAGTCGCATCGCGCACGACGATGAACATGATCTTGCCCTGACCGCGCTTGGCGACCACACGGCCGGCGATCTTCACGACATCCTCGGTGTCCTCACCATCGGCAAGATCGGCGTACTTAGTCTCGATATCGGCGACGTAGTCCTCAAGCTCAGAGTGCTCGGGATAGGGGTTCTGGCCCGCCTCGAACAGGGCGGCGCGCTTGGCCAGGCGGGTGGCGCGCTCGTCGTTGAGCGTCGATGCCTGATCGGCGGCGTTCTGGTTCTCTGCCATAAGTTAGCTCCTCAAACTAAAACGCTCCCCAGGATTCGGTCCCAGGGAGCGAAAACATACCTTTACGCGGGACCGTGGTCTAGCGTGCGATCTTGGCGATGGTGTAGACGCGAGTCTTGCCGGAAGGCGTAACGACCTCGACGGAGTCGCCCTCGCCGTGACCGATGATGGCGTGGCCGACCGGAGACTCGTTGGAGATCTTGTGCTCGAGCGAGTTGGTCTCGGTGGTACCGACGAGCGTGACTTCCATGACCTCGCCGTTGGGATCAATCAGCGAAACGGTGGAACCGATGGAGACGGTCAGGTCGCCCGTGGTGGCAGCAACCTGAGCGTTGGCAAGAATGGCCTGGATCTCGGCGATACGAGCAGCATTCTGGGCCTGCTTGTCCTTGGCGGCATCGTACTCGGAGTTCTCCGAAAGGTCGCCGAACGCGCGGGCTTCCTTGATGTCCTCGACGATCTCCTTGGCGTAATCGCCCTCACGCCAGGCGAGCTCCTCGACGAGCTTCTGGCGGCCCTCAGCGGTCAGTACGATCTGGCTTGCGTCCATACGGATATCTCCCCAACTCTGATCAAACAATCAACTGTCAACAAAACGAAAAAGACCGGCTAGCCTGCGGGCAAGCCGGTCAGGTGCTCACCCCAAAGGGATGGGACTACTCTGCGTCCGCGTCGCTGTCCTCTGCCTGCTTCTTCTTGGCAGCAGCGAGCTTGGCCTCGAGCTCAGCGATCTCCTTGTCCTCCTCGGACTGCTCGACCACGACCTCCTCGGCCTGCTTGGTCTCGGCCTTATCGTCGCCCTCCATACCCTCACGGATATTCTTGACGGTAGAGCCGAGGGACTTGCCGAGCTTCGGCAGGTTCTTGGGCCCGAAGATAATCAGGACAACGACGAGAATAATGATGAGCTCAGGAGCCCTCAGTCCAAACATGTAGACCTCCACAATACAGCGAGACAAGCTCGAATGAGTATACCGCGGGTATCGCGGTATCACAACACTAGCTAAAAAAAGGGACCGCAAGAAGCGGTCCCTCCTCATGCTCTGGTCGGGTTGACTGGATTTGAACCAGCGACCCCTGCGTCCCGAACGCAGTGCTCTACCAAACTGAGCCACAACCCGTTAGCTCGACTATAGTAACAAAGATTTTCGCCGCGTGCTAGAGAAATTTTTATTTCTTTGAAGCGTCGATTTGAACCGTGTTGGGAATAAGCTCAGTCGCGCAGGACCACCAGCCGTTTTGCTGGGCAGCGTCGGCAAGCCTTTCGGCCATGGCGGCGGTGCCGCAAATGGCAAACGAGCAGGCACCCGATCCGCACACATCTACAGCAACGGTGCCGTCCTGTTTACGCAGCCAATCGAGAACCGTTTGAATCTGCGGCTCCATCTGTGCGGAAATGACACCCAAGTTGTTATGGATGAGTGCATATGCCGTCTCGGCATCACCAGCACGCAAGGCAGAAGCTATCGCGCCGGGCTCGTCCGCAGGCACCGGGGCCTCGTCAAAACGTCGATAGGCTTCAATTGTCGAAACACTTGCCTCGCGCGGCTGGACCAACACGACGGGCGTTGCGGGCAGCGCGGGGTACTCAGTTGCCAGCACGTCTCCCCCACCTACGTAGAACGCAGGACTCGCGTGCAAAAAGAACGGGACGTCGGCACCAATGCCCCGCGCAATGTCGTCGAGCGCAGGGTCGGTGCGATCAATGCCCCAGAGCTCTGCCAAGGCGACAATGACCGCGGCCGCATCCGTCGAGGGGCCGCCCAAGCCGGCGCACAATGGAATGCGCTTCTCAATCGTCACGCAGATGTTTGCCTCGCGACCATAATGCTCGGCCATAGCAACCGCAGCCCGATACGCCGTATTCTTTTGCATGGGAAAATCTGATGCTGGAACCGTCTGGACAGTCAGCGCCTGCGCCGGCGTGACCGTCACGGTATCGGAAAGACTGACGGCTGCCATCAGGGAATCGACCCTGTGGTAGCCGCGGTCATCGCGCTCGGTATGAACCCCCAGGTAGAGGTTAATCTTTGCCGGCGCGGAAAGGGTCAGGGACCAATCGGTCACCGCTAGTGCTCCTCGAGCTGATTGCCGAGCGGGGTAAAAATGTGCTCGCCGCTCTCGGGGTCGAACAGCTCGACCTGACCGGTGAGGACATCGATGTACTGGTAGGACTGACGCGACTTGCGGCCA